>JAHIPW010000006.1 GCA_018903055.1 bacterium | reverse complement strand
GAGATCCTGGAAATAGAAAAACCCAAGGTTGGGCTTTTAAGTGTAGGAAAGGAAAAGATTAAGGGAAATGAATTAACCAAGACCACCTACGATTTATTAGAAAAGACCTCTTTAAATTTTATTGGGAATGTTGAAGGAAGGGATATCTTCAATGGCTCTGTGGACGTCATTGTTTGCGATGGCTTCATAGGCAACGTAGTCTTAAAGACTGCAGAAAGCTTGGCTGAGACTATCCAGGGAATGCTTAAGAAAGAAATCACCAAGAATTTTTTGCGTAAACTCGGTGCTCTGCTATCAATGGGGGCCTATCGGGCGGTGAAGAAAAGGATAGATTATTCGGAGTATGGGGGGGCGCCGCTTCTGGGGATTAACGGGGTATGTATCATAACCCATGGTGGAGCCCCAGCCTTAGCAATAAAGAACACTTTGAGAGTAGCGGGTGAATTCATCGACCATAAAGTGAACGCTCACATCATAGAGAGTATTAAGGGAGAGAAAATATGAGGTCGGCCAAGATTGTCGGTGTTGGCTCCTATGCCCCACCCAGGGTATTGACCAATCAGGACCTGGCGAGGATGGTTGACACCTCTGACAAGTGGATTATGGAGAGAACGGGGATAAGGGAGCGCCACATCGCAGATGATAAAACAGCCGCCTCGGACATTGGTCTTGAAGCAGCCAGGAGAGCCTTGAAAGATGCCCGGGTAAAACCCGAGGAGCTGGACTTAATTATCGTTGCTACTATTACTGCAGATATGTCCTTTCCTTCCACTGCCTGCCTCATTCAGGATAGATTGGGGGCAAAAAAGGCAGCGGCCTTTGATCTGGAGGCTGCCTGCTCTGGTTTCATTTATGCTCTCTCTGTTGCCCGGGGGTTAATCGCCTCTGGGGAGTATGATACTATCCTGGTTGTTGCCTCTGAGGTTCTATCCAAGATCACGGACTGGGAGGATCGAGCTACCTGCGTTCTCTTCGGTGATGGAGCAGGAGCAGTAGTGTTGAAGCCGGCCAAAAAGGGGCAGGGGATCCTTTCCACTTACCTTCGGGCAGATGGAGGGAACTGGAACCTCCTCTGGCTCCCGGCTGGTGGTTCACGCATTCCAACTACTCGGGACTCCGTAGACAAAAGGCTTCATTACATGAAGATGGAGGGGAATAGGGTCTTTAAAATTGCGGTCCAGTCCATGACTGCGGCTGCCATTGAAGGACTGAAGAAGGCGGAGGTGAGAGTAGAAGATATTTCTCTGCTCATCACCCATCAAGCGAACCTAAGGATTATCAATGCTGTGGCCAAAAGGCTGAGTCTTCCTCCGGAGAAGGTCTTCATTAATCTCGATAGATATGGCAATACCTCTGCAGCCTCCATCCCTCTTGCCCTGGATGAGGCGGCGAAGAGGGGAAGAATAAAGAGAGGAGACCTGGTTATCTTAGTGGCCTTTGGCGGTGGCTTTACCTGGGCTTCTGCTGTTATAAGGTGGGAAAGAATATCGTTGAAGAGCTACCTAGCCCGTTTCGGCCATCGTCTATCCTCGTTGGCAACAAGACGTAAACGCAAGTATTAGGCAAAGGGAGTTTTTATGGCTAAGTTGGCATTCCTGTTTCCTGGCCAGGGTTCACAGGAAGTAGGCATGGGAAAGGAACTATACCATAACTTCCCCAAGGCAAAGGAAATATTTCAAAAGGCCGATGAGGTCCTGGGCACAGGTTTGACAAGACTAATCTTTGAGGGCCCAGAGGAAGAGTTAAAAGAGACCATAAATGCCCAGCCGGCAATCTTTACCGTAAGCCTGGCCTGTTATGAGATAGTAAAGGAGAGAGGAATAACCCCAGAGGTTACTGCTGGCCATAGCCTTGGTGAATATACTGCCCTGGTAGCCAGTGGGGCAATAGACTTCGAACAGGGACTGAAGTTAGTAAGAAAAAGGGGAGAGTTCATGCACCGGGCAGCGACAGAGCATCCGGGAGGAATGGCGGCAATCATTGGATTGGAGCCTAACAAGGTAGAGGAGATATGTAAAGAGGCCTCTCAGGCAGGAATAGTGGTAGTGGCTAATCTGAACTCTCCTGGACAGGTGGTTATCTCTGGTGAAAAAAAAGGGGTTGAGGAAGCGGTCAAACTAGCGGAAGAGGGAGGAGCGAAGAGAGCCATTCCTCTAAAGGTCTCTGGCGCCTGGCACTCCCCCCTAATGGAGTCAGCAAAGAAGAAGCTGGCCCAGGAGATCGATAAAACTAATTTCGTTACTCCCAGGATTCCCTTAATAGCCAATGTGAGTGCTGATTATGTCAGAGATGCTGAGAGCATAAAGAGGGCCCTCATCGATCAGGTATGTGGCATTGTTCGTTGGGAAGATTCTATAAAGAGAATAATTGGAGATGGTTTTGATACTTTCATTGAGGTTG
>JAHIPW010000049.1 GCA_018903055.1 bacterium | reverse complement strand
GGGATTTACTCTTCTGCCTCGAACCTGGTCTGCATCACCCTCTCTTTCATCTTGTCCAGGAACTCTTCTGCCTTCTTGTTCTTCATGGCTCTGGCTTTCGCCTTCTGCCGATCGATGACCTGGCTAGCGATCATTCTGTAATCCTGTTCAGAGATGGTCATCAGAATATAGCAGCTGTAGAAGTAGGTGACACCCTCGGGAACAACTTCCGAAACCTTCTCGTAGTAGATCTCCTTCTCCTTCACTCCCTGAATCATGGCCTCGGAAAGCATGATGAGGCCGTCTCGAATTACGGTGCCGACGTCCTTGTCATCCCTGGGAATGCCATACTCCAGTCGGGCATTCTCGTAATCCACATTGGCCTTGGTCTCCACCATCTCCGCTACCTGACGGGCAGCGTGCATCCGGGAATCTGTCAGTCCGCCATCTAAGTTCGGGGCCCTGGTCTTTATCCCCCGGAAGAACATCATCCCCTTCTTTGCCGTGGGGATTACTGTGATCCAGTCTGGCCGGGAACCACTAGTCTCCACCACCTTCTGGGTTCCGATGGGCGGCCTCTTGGCACAACCAACGATGAGACCTACTGAGACCAGAAGCAGAATCAGTAGAATTAATACCTTCTTCATTTTCTTTCTCACCTCCTTTATACACGGATTTTCACAGATTATTTACAGATAGTCACAGATCACAGATAATGTTTTCTATTGTTATGTTATCACAAATTCTCTAAAATATCAATTCTAAATTTACACTGCTTCCGCTATCCGTCAGACCGTCAAACTTTCCCCGTTTCCCCGTTTCACCGTTTCACCCTTTCCCCGTCTCCCCGATTCCCCGTTTCTCCGCTTCTCCCTTTCTCGCCCGCTCACTTTCCCACTTTCCAATTTGCATTGATAATTTTGCATTTTGCATTTTGCATTGATGTTTTTAGTCTCCTCTCTTCCTCACCTTATCCTTTACCTTTATCTTATTCTCTGGCTCCTCCTTTATAACTTCAGCAATGGACATCTTCTCCGAAACCTTGTTTACCTTAATCTTACCAATTTCTTCCTCTTCTGTCCCGATCACCTCATCCATCACCGGATGCTTCACCGCCACTTCCCGATAGACGATGAAGACCTCTCCAACATCTACCCCATGCTCCTTGCCCAGATCAATATAGACCGTATTATTCTTCCTCTGGATAACTATATTTAGAGACCCCATTTGAACATATTCTGCCCGATATTTGTCATAAGCTGTTTTTAAGTTTTCTAAATTCCTCTTATAGCGTAGTTCTTCTGGATTTAACTCTATTGCCTTCTTATATTCTTTCCTGGCCTGAGCAAAATCTCCTTTCTTTTCATAAGCAATGCCTAAATTATTATGAACCCAGGCGTTCTGAGGTTCCTTCTCGGCCACATACCTCCATTCCTCAATGGCTTCATCCCAAAGACCTTTTTTGGCTAACTTTACTCCTTTCTTAATGCCTTCATTTCTCTTACCCTTTTCTAATTTCCGGGACTGAAGTGTATAATGGGGGGAGATTTCAGCCACAAACTGAGAGGTCACTTTCTTTAAAAGGTCGTTTAATATGGAGTCATCTGAAGGAAGCCGGAAGAAGGCATTGTCGTAACGCTTCTTGCTGAAATCCCTTGATATGGACTTCGCTGCGATTACTCTTCCCGTTTCGATATCGATCATCCGATAATTCACCGCCACGTTTCCGCTCTTTATGGTATAGTTACGGTAGGTGGGAGGAACATAAATACCCCTCTCTTTATCGAAATATCCCGGAGTAGCTAAGGTTTGACCCCTGCTCGTCTCTACATCATATCCCGAGACGGTGCCAAAGATTACTGCATCCACCCCCAGTATCTCTCCCATTTTCCTGATAGTGGAATCGGATACCATTCCCGAGAGATTGAACCTATGCTCTTGCACCACCTCATCGATTCTGCTTCTTTCCACAATCTCATAGAATCCAGGCTCTAAGAGCCCGGAGATGAGCAGGTCAGAGGCTGCCCTTCCCGATTCTAGACGGCCACCATAACTCTGAAAGTCCAGAACAGCGACCCTCTTTACTCCCCTGATATCCCGATAAGCCCTATCCAGCCTCTGGAATTTCACCTTTGCTGTAGCGCATCCCACCAGAAAAAGGCTCAGAATTAGCAGACCAATCAGTAATCTTCTCTTCATAAGTCACCAATCCAGATAGGCACTCGTTTCACTCGTGCTCTATCTTCCTTCGGACAGCCCCTTTTGTCAAAGAGGCTGGGTCGTATCGGTCTAGTGCCTATCACAGTCCCGCTCCTTGGCCCGAAGGGCAAGGGGCGGCCCCGCACCAGAAACTTTGTTTCGGTGCGGGATTAGTCCCGCATCGAGCTTTGCTCTGGTGCGGGATCGGAATTGAATTTATTCAAATTCCGATACGATAAAATTTTATAACAATTTTTATAAAAAATCAATCTTTTTCTTAAAGAGTTTATTAACCAATTGGGGATTGGCCGCTCCCTTAGTTTCCTTCATCAGGGTAATAAAAGAACCTATTTTCTTCTCTACCTTCTCTATCCTCTCAAAGACGCTCCTCGTCACCTCTTCAGAAGAGACCTCTCCTTTTCTAATCAACTTACTTATCTCATATGCCGTCAACTCATTCAGCTTCATTTCTTTCTCACCTGCCCACTTTCCCACTTTCTCATCTGCGTTTACTCTATAACCTTGGGAACTTTAAAGAAGCCCTTTGCCTTCTCTGGGGCGTTCTCTAAGACTTTCTCTACTTTAAGGGATTCCCCTACTCTATCTTCTCTGAAGA
Source organism: bacterium (assembly GCA_018903055.1). GTDB lineage: Bacteria > UBP18 > UBA7526 > UBA7526 > UBA7526 > DRGV01. The sequence goes on along the minus strand of JAHIPW010000049.1, from coordinate 449 downwards.
CATTCTTCAAAGGAAGAACGTGTGAAGTAGGCTTTACCTTCTCCGTATCTAACTCATTTAATTTATCGACATACTTTAAAATCTGGTCCAGTTGCTTAGTGAACTTCTCCTTCTCTTTTTCAGATAGCTTTAATCTTGCCAGTTTTGCCACATACTCAACGTCCCTCTTCGTTATCTTACTCATTTAAATCCCCCCCAGCTAAACAGTTAATAGCAGTTAATAACGGTTAATACCAGTTAATATCAGTTGCCCTTTAAATGCAACCGATTTTAACCGTTGATAACAGTTTTTAACCGATATTAACCTTTCTCTCATCACCGTAATCTTGTTTATTAGATTCTCTGGAGATTAGCATACTTTAGCGCTATCTTTTTCTTCTCTCCTCCAGCAAAGACGACTTCTATCTTTCTATCCTCACCAAAGCCTTCGGCCTTAATTATCTTTCCCT
>JAHIPW010000048.1 GCA_018903055.1 bacterium | reverse complement strand
GAGGACTCTCTTCAGGGCATTGTTAATCTTGATTACCAGATCCGGCACAATAAAGTACATGAAAGCCAAGATCAAAGAGAGAATTCCCAAAATCAAGAAAGCAATCATCTCGTACACCTCCTTTCTATACACGGATTTTTTGCTTTGCCTATTGTGAATGCATATCTAACACGGATTCTGCAGTTCGGAGCACGGCCTTCGGCCTTGAGTTCGGTGTTCGGAGACTCCTAACTCCAAACTCCTAACTCCGAACTAAACAATCTGTGATTACCCCGCTCCTGCACGCAGGGGCGGGGTTAATCTGTGTATATAATAGCATAAGCAGGATTTAATTGTCAATTAAAAAAATCATGGCCACTTCGTCGCAGTCAGGGAATTTGGGACATCTAATGCATTCTCCCCATATCTTGTGAGGCAGTTTTTCTTTCTTTATCTTTTTAAAACCGTTCTTCTTGAAAAACTTTTCTTGATTAGTAAGAGCGAAAACCTTCTTCATTCCCAGATCCTTTGCTTCTGAGAGAACACTTTGAAGGAGCCTGCTTCCTATCCCTCTTCCTCTTGCTCTCTTGCTGACTGTCAGGGATTTTATCTCTGCTAAGTCTTCCCAGGCGATGTGGAGGGCACAGCAACCCAAGATCTTCCTTTCCTTTTCCCAAACGAAAAAATCCCTTATATTCTCATACAATTCGTTTAAGGAACGAGGAAGAAGGGCCCCTCCTCGGGCATAAGCGTTGATTAACTTCTGTATCTTTCCAACGTCAGAAGCTTTTGCCTTTCTAATCACTTTATGAGTCCTCCCCCTTCTCTTAAAGCCTTCTGGTTCACTTCTAATAGATCTCTCTTCCTCTCCCCTAGAACCTTAGGAAGGGATTTAATTACGCTTTCCAGGGAAATTATTCTACTCTTCTTTAAGTAAGCACCGAGAGCGATCATGTTGGCTACCTTGACGTTCCCTAATCTCTCAGCCATCTCTGTAGCCGGGATCTTAATTATTTCCAGGTCCTTTCTCTCCACTTCCCTATCAACCAGAGAGGAATTGATGATCAAGAGGCCTTTCCCTTTCATTCTTTTTTCAAACTTATCGAGGGAAGGTTGATTGAGCATAAGGGCAGCGGAGGAGTTGATCACTACTGGTGAGCCGATCTCCTCATCTGAAATGATCAGATTACAGTTTGCCGTACCTCCCCTCATCTCTGCTCCATAAGAAGGGAAGAAGGTGACCTGAAGGTCCTCCTCCATCGCTCCCTGGGCAAGCAGAGTTCCAGCAAACATAATCCCCTGGCCTCCAAAACCAGCGATGACTATTTCTTCTCTCACATTATCTCCTGTAAGGCGATATCAATTAACATTGAACAATGAACAATGAACAATTTTTCATTGTTACTTGTTACTTGTTACTTTATCTTTGATGACTCCCAAGGGGAATTCTGGGAGCATCCTCTCCTCTACCCACTTGAGGGCCTCTTCGGGGCTTACCCACCAGGCAGTGGGGCACATAGATAATACCTCCACTAAAGAGAACCCCCTATTCTCGAGTTGAACCTGGAATGCTTTCTTTATGGCCTTCTTTGCTTTCAATATGTTCTTGGGGCTATTGACCGCCACCCTTTCAATATAGGTTGTTCCATCGAGTTGAGCCAGGGCCTCGGAAATCTTTATGGGATAGCCAGCCAACTTTGGATCTCGGCCAGAAGGAGTGGTTAAGGTCTTCTGGCCAATCAATGTGGTAGGGGCCATCTGCCCTCCAGTCATACCATAGACCGCATTATTGACAAAGATTGTGGTGATATTCTCTCCCCGATTGGCAGCATGGACTGTCTCTGCTGTCCCAATAGCTGCCAGGTCTCCATCCCCCTGATAGGTGAAGACTATCCTGTCCGGTAAAATCCTCTTTATTCCCGTAGCCACTGCCGGAGGCCGGCCATGGGCAGCTTCGGTGGTATCAAATTTCCAGTACTGGTAGGCAAGGACAGCGCAGCCTACTGGTGCCACAGCAATGGTCTTTTCTCTTATTCCCAACTCATCGATTACCTCGCAGACCAACCTATGAACGATGCCATGGCCACATCCCGGACAATAGATAGTGGAAACATCCTGCATACTCTCCGGTCGCCCCAATATTTTCTTCACCCCAGAATCTCCTTTATTTTCTCAATTATTATTTCTACTTCTGGGAAACCACCTGCTGGTCGACCATAGAAATGGACCGGACATCTTCCACTTACTGCTAATCTTACATCCTCTACCATCTGTCCCAGATTCATCTCTACGGTGAGATATCCCTTTATTCTCGGAGCATTTTCTAAAATGATCTCTTTGGGGAAAGGAAAGAGAGTAATGGGTCTTATGAGCCCCACTTTTAATCCCTCTTTCCTTGCACGATGCATGGCCTCTTTACATATTCTGGCTGAGGTCCCAAAGGCCACCAGGATTGCTTGGGCGTCCTCTATTTCTACAGCCTCATATCTTATTTCCTTCTCCATCTCTTTATACTTCTCGGCCAATCTCTCATTATGTTTCTCCAACGAATTCTCTCCCAGGATGAGAGACTTTATGCTTCTCGGCTCTCTTCCCTGACATCCATCTAGTATCCAATCCTTCTTTGCTGGATCCTGGATCCTGGATTCTGGATCCCCGCCTTTGGCGAGGCTCGCCTTCGGCGGCTGGATTTCCATGGGCTCCATCATCTGGCCCAAAACCCCATCCCCTAAAATAATGACTGGGCTTCGATATCTATCCGCTAAATCAAAGGCCTCTCTGGTAAGGTGGAACATCTCCTGAACGGAGTGAGGAGCCAAAACCAGGGTGCGATAGTCTCCGTGCCCTCCCCCCCTTGTTGCCTGAAAATAGTCTCCCTGGGCCCCGGAGATGTTTCCCAATCCCGGGCCACCCCTTTGGATATTGGCGATGACGCAGGGAAGCTCTGCCCCGGCCATATAGGAAATCCCCTCCTGCATGAGACTTATTCCAGGGGAGGAAGAGGAGGTCATGGTCCGTGCCCCAACTAAAGAGGCACCATAGAGCATACTAATGGCTGCCAATTCCGATTCCGATTGGATGAAGACTCCGTTCACCTCAGGCATTCTCTTCGCCATATAGGCAGTAAGTTCATTTTGGGGGGTAATGGGATAACCGGCATAGAAACGACATCCGGCTTGAATTGCTCCTTCCCCAATGGCCTCATTCCCCATCATCAGTCTCTTAGCCATAACAATTTCCTTTCAGGCAAACCCCGCTTCTCACTTTCCCACTTTCTCACTTTCCCTTGTTTCTATTTCCAGATTTCAATAGCAACGTCGGGACAAATTAAATAGCAGAGCCCACAGGCAGTACATTCCCCTTCCTTTGCCTGCTCTGCTGGGTGATATCCTTTACTATTTAATCTCTGGGACATAGTGATTAAGTTCTTGGGGCAGACTGGGATGCAGAGTTTACACCCCTTGCATCTCTCCTTATCGATTACGATCTTAGCCACAATGATTTCCTTTTAGATAAATACGAATTAACATTGAATCCGTCTGAGACGGAAGCAATGAACATTGAAAAATTGTTACTTGTTCCTTGTTACTTGCTACTTGCTGAAGTGGTTCCTCCCCATTTTAATTTTTTCCTTAATACCTGATAGTAGCTCTTCTTTTTAGGGACGATGAGTCCTATCTTAGAGGAAGCCTTCTTTATTCTGATGACATCCTTCTCCTTCAATTTGATCACTTCCTGGCCATCCAGGGTAAGAGCAATGTCTGGATGAGGGGAAGCAATTCTTATCCTGATCTCTTCTTCTCCAGAGATGATGAGGGGACGGTTGCTCAAGGTATGGGGACAGATAGGGGTGAGGATGATGGCTGGAATACCAGGATGGACGATGGGTCCTCCAGCAGAAAGGGAATGAGCAGTAGACCCAGTAGAGGTAGAAATGATGAGTCCATCTGCAGCATAGGTAGTAAGATACTCTTTCCCGATGAAAGCATCCAATCTGATCAGCCGGGAAAGAACTCCCTTGGTAATTACGCAATCGTTCAGGGCAGTAGAGGTAGCTATCCTCTTTCTCCCCCTATAGAGGGTGGCCTCAAGGCCTATCCTTTTCTCCAGTCGATATCTATCCGCCAAAACGTCGCTTAGGGTTTTGTAAAGTTCACCCAAAGTAACCTCAGTAAGAAAACCCAACCCTCCCAGGTTTACTCCCAGAATGGGAATCTCTTTTCCTTTAAGCATTCTTACTGCCCTCAAAAGAGTTCCATCCCCGCCCAGGGCAATGATTAGATCACATCTTTGATAGGCTCTATTATCCTTTGCTCCAAGTCTGGGTCGTTGAATGAGCCTGGCGCTTATTTTTTCGAGGATGATCGACTTTCTTCTCTTATTTAAATAATTAACAAGTTTTTTTAAAGTCTCCCTTGCTTGGGGCTTTTTGGGATTGATAATAATTCCAATTTTGTTCACTATTCATCCTCCATGAGCTTGGTCAACCACTTCTTTTATTCTTTCTGGGATATTCTTTATTTCTTTTCCTTCTCTTACTAAATGGACAAAATATTCTATATTCCCTGCCGGGCCCTTTAAGGGTGAAGAGATTAATCCCTTTGTCTTAAGGCCGATCTCTTTTGCCTTATCTATAACCTTAAGAATAACCTCTCTGTGAACGCCGGGATCCCTTACTACCCCTCCCCTCTTTACTTTCTCTCTTCCGGCCTCAAACTGAGGCTTGATGAGAGCGATAATATCTCCTTTTAGAGTCAAAAGATTGTCAATTCCTTCTAGGACTTTGGTCAGGGAGATGAAAGAGAGGTCCAGGGTAACGAGGTCTAGCTCTTCTTCTAATTCCTCCTTTTTTAAATAACGAATATTTCTTCTCTCCAGCACTACTACCCGAGGATCCATCCTCAATCTCCAAGCCAACTGACCATAGCCCACATCAACCGCATAGACCTTCTTTGCTCCATATTTCAAGAGACAGTCAGTAAATCCTCCAGTAGAAGCTCCGGCATCCAGGATTATCTTTTCTTTTATATCAATCCTGAATTCTTTTAATGCTTTCTCTAACTTCTCCCCCCCACGGCTGACATAGGGGCTTCTTT
>JAHIPW010000005.1 GCA_018903055.1 bacterium | reverse complement strand
GGCTCAAGTGGCCGGGGGTTCGAATCCCCTCGCTCACCCCAATAATTAAAATCGGGATCAGCCACCCCAATGCCTCCGTAGCTCAATTGGATAGAGCGTGTGGCTTCGGACCACAAAGTTGGGGGTTCGACTCCCTCCGGAGGCGCTAAAGCATGGATGATTACTATGCCCCCATAGCTCAGTTGGAAGAGCACCTGACTCTTAATCAGGGTGTCCCAGGCCCGCCCCGCACCTTTCCTGAGCCCCCATAGCTCAGTTGGAAGAGCACCTGACTCTTAATCAGGGTGTCCCAGGTTCGAGCCCTGGTGGGGGTACTAAAAGGTGCGGGGTGAAAGCCCTGGTGGGGGTACCATCCTTCGCCTTATTTCTGAATTTTTAAGATAGCAGGCTTCGGATGGCGAGCCATCTGCGGACGTGGCCCCGCCCCGATAAATCGGGGCAGGATAAACTCCATTGCCTGCCTGTCGGCAGACAGGGTAGATTTACCCCGCCCCATTCATTAATCGAACAATAAGTAATTTTGGGCGAGTGGCGGAACTGGTAGACGCGCATGGCTTAGGACCATGTGGGGAAACCCGTGGAGGTTCGAGTCCTTTCTCGCCCACAATGCAATATAAGGTAGGGGAAATGGGGGCGGGGCGCTACGGCTTAGGACCGTATGCCTTACGGCTTGGGGGCCCGCCCCGTTAGAAGTAATCCGACCCTAAAGGGGACGGATGCCCCGATTTTATCGGGGACTTCTAACGGGGTGAAAGTCCCTCCGTCCGCATTTCAATAATTACACGGATGGGCACAGATTAAAAGACACGGATTAGCACCGATTCTCATCACTACCAAATCTGTGCTAATCAGTTCAGTCAATCCGTGCTAATCTGTGAGGCTTGCTTGGAAGGATTCTTATGAAAGCAGAAGTAGAGAGACTGGAAGAATGCAAGGTAGCCTTAAAGATAGAAGTTCCCGCAGATAAAGTTAGAGAAGAACTCGATAAACTCTATAATGACCTGCAGAAGAAAGCCAATCTACCCGGATTCCGGAGAGGAAAGGTTCCTCTCGATGTCCTGAAGACCTACTTTGAAAGAAGTATCAGGGCAGATGCCCTAGATAGACTCATTCCTGATGCCTACCAGAAGGCCCTAAAAGAGAATGATTTTATTCCTTGTTCCCAGCCCAAGATAGAAGAAGTAAAGTATGAAGATAATAAGCCCTTGAATTTTAAGGCCACGGTGGAGATAAAACCAAAGATCATACTAAAGAGGTACAAAGGACTCAAGGCAAAAAGGATTATTAAGATAATTACAGAGGAGGATGTAAATCGTGCCCTGGAAAGGCTTGCATCAAGGCATGTAGAATTTATTACTGTAGAGAATCGGCCGACTAAGAAGGGGGACTGGGTAATCATTGACTTTGTGGGCAGTATGGAGGGAAAACCCTTCAAGGATAATGAGGCCAAGAACTTCTCCTTAGAGATTGGCTCCAAGACTTTGATTGGCGACTTTGAAGATCAGTTGATTGGTTTAAAAAAGGGAGAGGAAAAGGAGGTCAGAGTAAAATTTCCTGAAGATTATCACAATGAGGAATTGACTGGGAAAGAGGTTCTCTTTAAGGTAAACTTAAAGGAGATTAAGGAGAAGAATCTCCCTGAAATCAATGATGAATTTGCCAAAGATTTAAAGTCCAGTAGCTTAAAGGAACTAAAAAGAAGGATCAGAGAAGATTTAGAGAGATATGAAAGAGAACATAGCGAAAGGATTTTGAGAGATAACCTAATGGATTGGCTGATAAGAAAAACTTCTTTTCCTTTTCCCCAGGCCATGGTTGAGAGGGAATTAGAGGCCATGATTGAAGAAGCCTTAACCAGAATGCGCTATTCAGGTATAGATACTAAGAGGATGGGGATTGAAGAGACGAAGTTAAAGGAAAAGTATCGGCCGAGCGCGGAACGAAAAGTAAAGAATACCCTCATTTTAGAAGAAATTGCCAAGCAAGAGAATATTGAAGTAAATGAAGAAGAGATAGAGAAAAGAATCCAGGAGATGGCTTTAAGCACCGGCCAGAAGAAAGAAGATTTGAGAGACTTTTTTAATAAAGAGAGAAGCCATCTCGCTGGCTTGAAAGAAGAGATAAGATTAAAGAAAGCCTTAGATTTCATTATAAATGAAGCAAGAATAAAAGAAGTAACGCAAAAACGCAGATTAGCGCAGATGGTAAGGAAGAGTAAACGGAATAGGGACGCAGATGACCGCAGATAAATCTGCGAAAATCTGCGCTGTCAATCAGCGGCAATCTGCGTATAGAAAGGAGGAAAGAAATGAATGAAGGGGAATTGAAGGAGAGATGGAAGTTGGAGGAACTGGCCAATATCTTTGTGGGTCTCATGAAACACCGCATCCTTTTCTTGGGTGCCAGTTCTGTGGACCAAGAGGGCCGACCAATAGTGACCGATATCGATGCCAATCGCCTCATCGGCCGCCTCCTCTATCTGGAGGCAGAAGATCCTGATAAAGATATTGCTCTATACATCAATTCACCAGGGGGAGCAGTATCGGGAATGCTTGCTCTCTATGATACCATCCAGTATATTAAGCCCGATATCTCGACCATCTGCGTTGGCCAGGCAGTCTCAGCTGGTGCTTTGCTTTTGGCAGCAGGGAAGAAGGGGAAGAGGTTTGCCCTCTCCAATGCCAAGATTATGATTCATCAGCCCTCTGGAGGGGCAATAGGCACGGCAATAGATGTCGACATTGAAGCCAGGGAATTGATGAAAACCAGAAAGAGACTGAATGAGATCTTAGCAAAACATACCGGTCAATCAATAGAGAAGGTCGAAAAGGATACAGCAAGGAACTTCTGGATGAGTGCTGAAGAAGCCAAGGCCTACGGGCTCATCGACAAGGTAATTACTAAGAGATAAAGGTTATGTCTATAGGGGGATGAGGATGGGTAGTGAGTAGTGGGTCGGGGATGAGTTGTGAGGGTGAGGTAATAAGAAAACCCAACCCCATCCCCACAACCCGACACACAACACACAACTCACCCCTAAACCTCACAACAAAGAATAACGTAACCGTAACTGTTAGACGGAACGGGATTCGTAACCTTAACCAAATAACGAGTTTTTTGAATTAGGAGTAAAGAATGGCAGAGAGATTTGAAAGAAAGAAAAAGAGAGAGGTAAAGATTCCTTTTACCCTACCCCTTCTACCATTAAGGGAGATGGTGGTCTTCCCCCATATGATCATTCCTCTCTTCGTAGGTAGGGAGAAATCCCTCAAGTCTTTAGATGAGGCCATGCTCCATGAGCGTTTCATCCTCTTAGTGGCTCAGAAGGCAGGGAATATTGAGAGACCTACTCCGAATGATATCTTTGATATCGGTACTGTGGCCGAGGTCCTGCAACTCTTAAAACTTCCTGATGGCACAACCAAAATATTAGTGGAAGGAATCTCTCGGGCAAAGATAATGAGGTATCTCTTGCAGGAGAAGTTCTTTCAGGTGAGGATAGAAAGGACGGACGAGACCATTCTGAAAACTGCGGAGATGGAGGGTCTCATGAGGTCGGTCACCTCCCAGTTTGAGGATTATGTGAGACTCAATAGAAAGGTTCCTCCCGAAACCCTGATGAGTGTCATCAATATTGAGGAACCGGGAAGATTGGCAGATACCATTGCCGCTCACCTCACACTGAAGACAAAGGATAAGCAGGTTATCTTAGAGGCCCTGGATCCCACAGAGAGACTGGAGAGGTTAGCCCAGATCTTGAACCGGGAGAATGAGATCCTGGGGATTGAGAAGAGGATCCGGGAGAGAGTGAAGAAGCAGATGACCACCACTCAGAAGGAGTATTATCTAAGTGAACAACTAAGAGCCATCCAGAAAGAGTTGGGAAGAAAGGGCGGGGTAATAGACGAATTTACAGAACTAAAGAATAAAATTAAGAAGGCCAAGATGAGCAAAGAGGCTCAGGAGAACGCCTTGAAAGAGGTGGAACGGCTCTCCCAGATGCCCTCCCTGAGCGCCGAGGCAGCAGTGATTAGAAACTATGTTGACTGGCTCATATCCTTGCCCTGGGCGATTGAGACCCAGGATAAATTGGACATCACAGAGGCGGAAAAAATATTGGAAGAGGACCACTATGACCTGAAGAAACCCAAGGAAAGGATATTAGAGTACCTAGCGGTGAGAAAATTAGTGGAGAAGATGAAGGGACCCATCCTATGTTTCGTGGGTCCTCCAGGATGTGGCAAAACCTCCTTAGCGAGATCCATCGCCCGGGCCCTGGGTAGAAACTTTGTTCGCATCTCTTTGGGCGGGGTAAGGGATGAAGCAGAGATCAGGGGTCATAGAAGAACCTATATCGGTGCTTTACCGGGGAGAGTCATTCAGGCTATGAAGAAGGCCAAGAGCAGAAACCCGGTCTTCCTTCTGGACGAGATAGATAAAGTCGGGAAGGACTTTCGGGGAGATCCAGCAGCGGCTCTCTTAGAGGTCCTGGATCCAGAGGAGAATAAGGCCTTTGGTGACCATTACCTTGAAGTGGACTTCGACCTCTCTAAGGTACTATTCGTTACCACCGCAAATATAAGAGACTTCATCCATCCCACCCTCTTGGACCGGATGGAGATCATCGAGTTCCCTGGTTATACCCAGGAGGAGAAACTGAAGATCGCCCAAGAGTTCCTGGTGTCCAAACAGCTCCAGGCCCATGGGCTGACCAAGAAGAACCTTTCTTTCTCCCCAACCAGTCTCCTCCATACCATTAACAGATATACCATGGAGGCTGGGGTAAGGAATCTGGAGAGAGAAATCGCAACTATATGCCGGAAGGTGGCTAAAGAAGTAGCGAGGAAGGATAAGAGCTTCGGGCTTCGGGTGGGAACGAAGGCTATCGAAAAGTTTCTCGGACCTCCGAAGTATCGTCCAGAAGAAGCCCTGGAAAAGAAGGAGATTGGGGTCGCCACGGGACTGGTCATAGGACCAGCAGGAGGAGAGCTGGCTACTATTGAGGCCACAGTAATGAGTGGCAAAGGGGAGAAGGAAGGACTTGTATTAACCGGTAGATTACGGGAGGTCATGCAGGAGTCTGCCCGGGCCGCCCTATCCTATATCCGCTCCCGAGCAGAGTCTCTGGGCATAGCGAGCGACTTCTATAAGAATGTGGATATCCATATTCATGTCCCCAAGGGAGCCATCCCCAAAGATGGACCCTCTGCCGGAATCACCATGGCTGTTGCCCTGGCCTCTGCTTTAACCAAGAGGAGGGTCAAGAATAATGTGGCCATGACTGGCGAGATCACTCTAAGAGGAAGAGTCTTAGAGATCGGTGGAGTAAAAGAGAAAGTCCTAGCCGCTCATCGGGCAAACATTCCCATTGTCATCCTTCCCAAAGAGAATGAGAAGGAACTGACTGAGATTCCCGCCAATATCAAGAGAAGAATAAAGTTTGTCCTGGTTGAGAATATGGATGAGGTATTAAAAGTGGCCTTAGAAAAGGAGAAGGTTTCCTAATGAAGATTAAAGAACTATTGAATCTCATGATTAAGAAAGAGGCTTCTGATCTCTATTTCAAAGTGGGCAGCCCCCCTTGTCTACGCATCGATGGCAGATTAACTCCTCTTGAAGAAAAGAAATTAACCCCCCAGGATACAGAAAGAATAGCCCAGGAGATTATGAGTGAAAGACAAAGCCAGGATTTCAACAAAAAGAGAGAGATGGATCTGGCCTATGAGATACCAGATCTGGGTCGCTTCAGAGTAAATATCTTCTATCAACGTAATTCGGTGGGGATTGTATTGCGCGAGGTGAGAAGAAAGATACCCTCTTTCGAAGAACTGAACCTCCCCGCAGAGGTTTTAAAAAAACTTTCTCTCGAAACCCGGGGGTTGGTACTCATTACCGGAGTGGCGGGGAGTGGGAAGTCTACTACTTTGGCAGCCATGATTGATTATATAAATGAGAACAAGAAAGGGCATATCATCACTATTGAGGATCCCATTGAGTTTGTTCATCAGGATAAGAAGAGCATCATCAGTCAGAGGGAGGTGGGCCTAGATACCCACTCTTTTAATGAGGCGCTAAAGCATGTCATTCGCCAGAGCCCGGATGTTATTCTTATTGGCGAGATGAGGGATCAGGAGACTATGGAGGCCGCCATAATGGCGGCAGAAACGGGACACCTGGTCTTGAGCACCCTGCATACCGTAAATGCCGCTCAGGCAGTAGAAAGAATTATTAACTACTTTCCTCCCTATCTTCATGGCCAGGTCAGGATGCAGATCTCCCTCATTTTGAAGGGGGTAATTTCTCTTAGACTTCTACCCCGGGCAAAGGGAGAAGGGCGCATCCCGGCAGTGGAGGTCCTGATCTCTACCCCCACAGTAAAGAAACTGATTCTAGAGGGAAAGACCACCCAGATTCCGGCTGCTATGGAGGCCGGTGAACTATTCGGCATGCAGACCTTTAACCAGGCACTAATTAGACTTTATACTAAAAAATTAGTTGATTATGAGACAATTCTATCTGCCGCAGATAGCACGGATGAATTAAAATTGAGTATCGAAGGCATCTACTCTGGTCAGAAATCAATTAAAGCGGAAGGAAAAACCTAAAATGCTGGAGATGAAAGAATTATTAAAAATGGTAGTAGAGAAAGAAGCCTCAGATTTACACATTACGGAAGGGACACCTCCTGTCTTGAGGATTGATGGTGAGTTGGTATTTACCAATCTGGGGAAACTTTCCAGCGCCGACACCAAAAGGTTAGTCTATAGTATCTTAAACGATGAGCAGAAGGCGAGGTTTGAGGAGGAATTAGAACTCGACTTTTCCTTAAGCGTTCCCGGTATCAGCCGTTTTCGGGTAAACGCTCATATACAGAAGGGGAATGTGGAGGTTGCCCTGCGCATCGTCCCCTTAGAGGTTAGGTCTATTAAAGAGCTGGGTCTTCCCCCAGTGGTGAAGGATCTGGCGCGCAGACCGAATGGCCTAGTTCTGGTCACCGGACCAACCGGAATGGGTAAGACTACTACCCTGGCGGCTATGGTCGACCTCATAAATAACGAGAGGCGCTGTCTGATAATAGGCATTGAAGACCCTATAGAGTACCTTCACCATAATAAGAAAAGCATCGTAAAACAGAGGGAGGTCTACTCTGATACCAGGTCTTTTGCCCAGGCCCTGAAACATGTCCTGCGCCAGGACCCAGACGTTATACTGGTAGGTGAGATGAGAGACTTAGAGACCATATCCACCGCAATTACTGCTGCGGAAACAGGCCATTTAGTCTTAAGCACCCTCCATACTCCGGATGCCCCTCAGACTATCGATCGTTTAATCGATGTTTTTCCTCCCCAACAGCAGCGTCAGATTCAGGTTCAGTTAGCTAGTGCTCTTCAGGGCATCATCTCCCAGCTCTTACTTCCCAGCGCAGATGGGAAGGGAAGGGTGGTAGCGGTGGAGACCCTAATCGCTACTCCTGGGGTACGCAATCTAATCCGGGAACATAAGACAGAGCAGATACCTACTCTCATCCAGACGGGAGCAGAGTCCGGTATGCAGAGCATGGATAAGTCTTTGAAGGAACTTTACCAGAATGGGGCTATAAGGTATGAGGATGCTATTGCCAAGGCAAAGGACCCCAAAGAGTTTAGAGAACTATGAAGATAACCCAGAATGACCTGGCTACTATTATCAGGAGTTTGGCCATAATTTTGATTCTGGTTTTAATAATAGGTATGCTCTTTACTGGTAAAAAATTTTCCATTATAGGAGATAAACTTGGCGCTTTCGGCTCTTTCGCAGTCTATATCTTTTTTGTCGCTATTCTTGGCGCTTTAATCGTCCCTCCGATCACTGACTTCATAACCCAAAAGTTTACTGGATTTTTATACTCTGCTGTGGGTGTAAGAATAGCCAAATCCTATAGTCTTCCTAAGAGTTACTATGCTAAAGGGAAATACGAGGAAGCAGTTAAAGAGTATCATAAGATGTTGGAAGAGGATCCCAAGGATGTTACTGCTCAATTTGAGATCGCAGATATTTGTTACTTCAAACTAAAGAACTATAGCCAGGCAGCTACAGAATACCGTGAGGTCTTGAATAGAAACCCGGATGATGAGCTATGGACTTTTACTATCAATCGCCTGGCAGATATTTACTGCGAGCACTTTAAGGAACCGGATTGGGCAATCAGGGAATTGGAAAAGATTGTCAAAAGATTTCCAGATAGTAAGCGAGCCGTACAGGCCAAGAGAAGGATTGAGAGCATCAAAAGTAAGGGGGAACTAAAGTGAAAAAGTATCTCTTAATCCCAGGGCCGACGCCCATTCCTCCGCGGGTTTCAAAGGCCATGACCCAGCCTATGATCGGCCATAGGAGCCCAGAGTATAGCGAAATTTTAAAGAGAGTATTTGAGAACTTAAAATATGTCTTTCAGACCGAAAATGACATCCTGGTCTTCTCCTCTTCCGGTACTGGGGGAATGGAGGCGAGCATTGTAAATCTTCTCTCTCCGGGTGATAAGGCGATTGCCTTAGCAGGTGGCGCCTTTGGTGAGAGGTTCGTTAAGATACTGAAAAGTTTTGGGGTAGAAGTAATACCTCTAAGGTGTGAATGGGGAGAGGTAATCGATTCCAAATTAGTTGCCAGAGAATTAGATAGGAATAGGGATATAAGGGCGGTCTTTGCTACCCTGGTTGAGACTTCAACTGGAGTGGTAAGCGATATCAGATCTTTGGGTAAGATATGTAGAGAACGCAAGACCCTTCTGGTCGTTGATGCGGTGAGTGGACTAGGGGTGGAAGAACTAAGGACAGACGATTGGGGAGTGGATGTGGTCATCTCTGCTTCTCAGAAAGGATTGATGACCCCTCCTGGACTATCGTTTATTAGTATAAGCGAAAGGACCTGGGAGGCGAGCGAGACCTCACGGATCTACAGGTTTTACTGGGACTTCAAAGCCTACAGGGAATTCTTGGAGAAGGGGCAGCCCCCCTATACCCCGCCCGTTTCTTTAGTTTTCGGTCTGGATGAGGCCTTGAAGATGATAAGAGAGAAGGGGATGGAGAAGGTCTGGGAGTGCCAGAAGAGATTAGCCCAGGCAACCAGGGAAGGAGTGAAGGGGCTTGACTTACAACTATTGGCAAAGGGCAGTTTCTCTAATGGGGTGACAGCCATCAAAATTCCAGAGAATATAGATGGATTAGAAATTTTAAAAAGATTAAGGGAGAAGTATGGAGTAACCTTAGCTGGTGGTCAGGGGCAGTTAAAGGGCAAAATCTTTCGCATCGGCCATATGGGCTATATTCAGTTTAAGGATATCTTGGTTGCTTTAGGATCACTGGAGAAGACATTATTGAGCCTCGGCCACAGATTAAAGAGGGGAGAGGCAATTAGAAGAGCAAAGGAAGCATATCAGAGAGTAGGAGAGTAGAAGAGTAGAAGAGTAAAAGTTTACAGTAACCAACAAAGCCGTAGAATATCAGTATATCAGAACATCAGAATGAGAATTCAGATGGTCAGAATGAGAAAGGT
>JAHIPW010000047.1 GCA_018903055.1 bacterium | reverse complement strand
TTGGAGAGGCCATGAAGCCGCAGAACCCTCAGTCTTTTTGCCCATTCATCATTATTGGTAGTAAGCATACCTCCTTCGCCAGTAACCACATTCTTGGTAGCATAAAAGCTGAAGGCCGTTAAATCGCTGATATTTCCAATCTTCTTATTTCCATAGCGGGCTTCTACCGCATGGGCGGCATCCTCAATGACCAAAAGGTTATTCTCTTCGGCAATCTTCATAATCTCATCCATCCTGCATGGCCTTCCATAGAGATGGACAGGGATGATGGCTTTCAGCCGAGTTCGGAGTTCGGAGTTCGCCTCTCGTCCCGAGGGGACTCGAGGTCCCCGAGGGAGAGTTCGGAGTTTAAGATAGTTTTGAATCTTATTAGGGTCAATGTTGCCAGTTTCTTTCTCCACATCGACAAAGACCGGGGTGGCTCCTTGGTGGATGATGACATTGGCTGTGGAGGTAAAGGTCAAAGGGCTGGTTATTACCTCATCTCCTCCTTTTATCCCGGCAATCTCCAAAGCAAGGTGTAGTCCTGCAGTACAGGAGTTTAAGGCAATGGCATGTTTACATCCAATATAATTTTTGAAATCTTCCTCAAATTTTGCTACTCTAGGCCCAGTAGAGAGCCAACCAGACCTTAAGGTAGCCACTACCTCTTTTATCTCTGCTTCCCTTATATCCGGTGCTCCGAAAACCAGGAACTTCTTTCTTATTGGTTGCCCCCCAAAAAGAGCTAACTTTTCCATCGTCACTCCTCAATAATCGGTAATCCGTGATCAATGTTTACTGATTACTATTCTCTCATAGGCCTTGATTAATTTCTCTCCATACCTTTCCCAGGTATAATTCTCTATTTCTTTTCTGGCATTGGTGCCCATTGTCTTGATTTCCTGAGGCCTTTTATAGAAGTATAATATCTTCTCTTTTAATGCTTGAACATCCCTTATGGGAACAAGAAAGCCATCCTCACCATCCCTTACCGGAGAGCCGGAATTGAAGGTGGTGATAACTGGCAGGCCGCAGGCCATGGCAATATGATTGACCAGAGCAGAACCCTCTTCAATAGAAGGAAAAACGAAGATAGAAGATTGACAACAAATGCTTCCTAAGTCATCACTCCAGGGGATATGTTTTAATGCTATTCGTTCTCGGTATTCTTTAAAAATTTTCTTAAAATCCTTTCCTATTCCTCCTACCAAGAGGAGTTCGCTATTCTTTAATTTAAGTTCTGAAAAAGCTTTTAAGAGATACTGCACCCCCTTGCGCAAGGATACCTGCCCCATAAATAAAACCCGGAAGATTTTATCTCTCTTTTCTCCCGGCCGATACCTCTCAGTATCTACCCCCAGGGGAATGAGGATTAACTTCTCTTTAGCGAAACCTCTCTTTAGGAAACTATCATAGACAAATTGGGAGGGAACGCTTATATAGTCTGCTACCTCATACTCTTTTAAGCAGCGTTCAATAATTACGCTTAACTCGGGCTTCCGCTTAATGCCATAGGTTTTATACTCCTCTTTAATTAATTCCATCTGAGTCAGAATATGAGAAGAAGACCTCTCAACAACGGTCACCATACCTCTCTTCTTTGCCTCTTTTAACGAAGAGAGGCACTGGCTATTCCAGCCATGAAAGATGTTACACCCCTCCTTTAAAAAATTCTTAACCCGATAATCGAAGTATAGATTCCTTAAGTAATACCACCTCTTGGCATCGAGACAGGGAAGTCTTACTCTCTTAGGATAGAAGATGTTTGCTATCCCATTTTTGCTTAATTCTACTTCACTCTTGCCAATAGTAATTACCTTTTTCAAATACCCGTGTTTATTAATAGCCTTAAGGGCATGGTAGGCTAAATTTCCTATTCCTCCTTTTGCTAAGGGGGCGGCCACAGCATAGATTACTTCCATCTTTCTCACCTAAGACACAGATTCTCACAGATTGTTTACAGATCCGCACAGATCACAGATAACCTGTCTACCGATAACCGGATAACCTGATAACCCGATAACCCGATCACCTGACTACTTCCCTGTAGACTTCCAGTGTCTTCTCTACATTCTTGTCCACAGTAAAATTTTCTGCCAGGATACGTGCATTTTTGGATAATTTATTTCTATATCTATTATCAAAGGTGAGTCTA
>JAHIPW010000046.1 GCA_018903055.1 bacterium | reverse complement strand
AGGATGTCGCAGTAGATGCATCTCTCCTTGGCTTCAAAGTAGTTCTTGGAACCCACCAATTCTTCCTTTACTCTTTTAGGGGTGGCGGGGGTGGCAATGAGCTGGGAGTGGGGATGCTCTAAAGAGGCCCCGGCCTCCCGGCCTTCGTTCTTAAAGACTAAGACATAGCGGAGACGTTTATCCTTATGGAGGTCGGCTATTCGGTATTGGAAGGTCTTCAAAACTTCGCCCAACTCTTCGCTACTCTGATCCTTCAGGTTCTTATCGTGATCCGGGGTCTCAATGATTACTTCGTGGGCCCCAAAGCCACTGATCATATCAAACATCCCCACCCCTCGACGTATCAATTCTCCATCTATACCCAGAGCCGGGAATTTATTGGCCACTACCCGTACTTTCCAACCCGGGGTATCGCGCTTTGACTTATCTGGCCTTAGGGCCCAGATCTCTGGCGGGGTCATCTTTTCATTGCCCTCACAGAAGGGACAGATGGCGGCCTTCTCCTTCGTTACCACCTGGGGAGAAGCAAAAGAATCAGGCCTTCGACTGCGCTCCGTAGAAATAATTACCCATCTTCCTAAAATAGGGTCTTTTCTTAGTTCATTCATCCCGTTAGACCTCCTTTTAGACACAGATTATCACAGATTTATTACAGATGAGCACAGATCACAGATACTGAATGTCTAAACCTTGTTCTCGACAGATTGATATCTCGATAGTGACTCTGATCACCGATTACCTGATTACCGGATAACCGGATATCCTTTTTACTCTCCTACTTTTCTTCTCTTCTACTTTCCTACTCTACCTAAGGAGAGTCTTCTGAGGCATTCCTTCTTGCCCAAGATGGGTAAAATAAAACGTAGTTCTGGACCTCTATTCTTGCCCGTGAGGGCAATCCTTATGGGCAGATAGAGGTCTTTTCCCTTATAGCCGGTCTCTTTCTCTATCTCTTTTACTAAGGACTTGAAATTCTTATCTGTAATCTCTTTTATTTCCTTTAACTTATTCTTCAAGGTAGACAAGACTCTTTTACTCGACTCTTTTTTAAGAATCTCTTTTCCTTCTTTAGAAATCTTAACCTCTTTGGCAAAGAAGACCTCTACTTCTTTCGGTACTTGGGCTAAATATTCCAGATGGGTCCGAGTGGCTTCAATTACTTTCAAAAGCCACTTCTTCTTAGCCGGGGTTATCCTTCCCTTTAGATAACCTGCCTCTCTTAGGTAGGGAATGGCTAAATCTGTAATCCTCTTTAGCGGGGCGCTCCTTATATAGTGACCATTCATCCAGTTCAGCTTCTGATTATCGAAGACTGCGGGAGGCTTAGATATATTATCCAAAAAGAACTCTTTTGTCAACTCCTTTTTAGATTTAATCTCTCTTCCATCCGGAGGATACCATCCTAAGAGGCTGAGATAATTTACCAAGGCTTCTGGCAGATAACCCTTCTTTCTATATTCTGCAATTGCAGTTGCTCCATGACGCTTGGAAAGTCGTGCCCGATCTGGACCAAGAATCATAGAGATATGGGCGAACTTGGGTGGTTCTATCCCCAATGCCCGATAGAGGAGGATCTGTCTGGGGGTATTGGAAAGATGGTCTTCTCCCCTAATTACGTGGGTGATTTCCATACTCATGTCGTCGATGATGTTGGCGAAGTTGAAGGCCGCCACCCCATCAGAGCGAAGGATGATGAAATCTCCCAGAGCATCGGCCTCAAATGTCACCTCTCCTCTCACCAGATCAGAGACCACTACTTTCTTCTTTGGGGCCTTGAATCTTATGGTCGGTTTTCTTCCTTCTTTCTTATACCTCTTTATCTCTTCTTTTCTTAGATTGCGGCATCTCCCGTCGTACCTCGGTGTCTGACCCTTTCTTAGCGCTTCTTTTCTCCTTGCTTCCAGTTCCACCTCTGTACAGTAGCAGTAGTAGGCCTTCTTCTCTTTTAATAATCTTTTAGCGTATTCCTTATAAAGGGGGAATCTCTCACTCTGGCGATAGGGTCCATACTTTCCACCGATACCCAATCCTTCATCCCAATCAAGCCCCAAATATCTCAAATCATCAATAATAGCCTTCTCGTATCTATCTGCAGAACGCTTCCTGTCCGTATCCTCGATCCTCAGGATAAATGTTCCATCTGTGTGGCGGGCAAAGAGCCAGTTAAAGAGCGCCGTTCTTGCTCCCCCAACGTGAAGATATCCGGTGGGAGATGGAGCAAAGCGAACCCTTATCCTCACTCTCTTTTTCCTCCAGAAAAGACAGTAAAACAATAACTCCCCTTCTCCTCTGCTTTTTTTATGGCATCCTCCCAGAAAGAGTCATCCATCTCCAAACCCGTCTCTTTCCTTAATCTCTTTATGGTATTTGTTCCTAAAGCATAGATGTCGGAATAGATGGTGATCTTAAATAGTCCATCTTCTTGTTTCACATCGATTGTCTGATATCTGATTTCAACCGGCGCCGTTAGAGAAATGAGCGGATATAGCTCCTCAATATCTTTGTTCTTGAGCCTCACGCAGCCATCCGAAGTGGCTTTCCCTATCTCCCGGGGCTTGATCGTCCCATGTATCCCAAAGTGGGGCTTATCTATCCCAATCCATCTCGTTCCCAGCTCATTCTTTGGACCGGGTGGGATGGGGTTCCTTCCATCCGGAGGATACCAGGTGGGTTTGATCCTTTTATTAATTACCTTGAAATTCCCAATGGGTGTGGGAGCATCTATGCGACCAACCGTTATTCGATACTTTTTAATTAGTTCATCTCCTTGGTAAAGATACAAAGTTGTGGTCGGGATATTAATTACTATCTTCGTCTTCTCTCCTGCTAATATTTCATTTCTGCTTAACAATGAAAGTATAACGATTACAATAATTAAGGAAAGATGATATTTCATTCGAGACTTACCATGGCGTAGGCGGCTATTCCTTCCCCTCTTCCTATGGAACCTAATCCTTCAGTAGTGGTTGCCTTGATGTTGATCTTGCTTTTGTCTATCTTCAATACTTTGGTAATATTCTCTTTCATCTTTGAAAGATAGGGAGCGAGTTTTGGCTCCTGAGCAATAATGATGCTATCTATGTTATTTATCTTATATTCCTTTGTTAGCCCCTTCACCTTCTCAATAAGGATGAGGCTTGAGATGTCCTTATATTCTGGATTGGTATCTGGAAAGTGTTGTCCAATATCACCCTTTCCTGCCGCTCCTAATAAGGCATCGCATATGGCATGCAAGAGAACATCCCCATCTGAATGACCAAGTAATCCTCTTCCAAAAGGGATCTCCACCCCACCTAAGATAAGTCTCCTTCCCTCAACTAACTTATGAACATCGTATCCCATACCAACCTTCATCTCTTTCTCCGTCAGTATAATGGTTACTAGGCTTCGCTGTTACTATCGGTTGCTACACCCCCGCTTTTAGCGGGGGCTGTTACTATCGGTTGCTTTGTAACTGATAGTAACTATTCGTAACCGCTAGTAACTCTTAGTAACCTTTCTTTTGGTTAGGATGGCTTCTGCTAAGATTAGATCCTCTGGAGTGGTAATCTTAATATTGTCATAGGAGCCTCTTACAATTTTTACCGCTATCCCCATCCTCTCTACTAAAGAAGCATCATCTGTCCCTTTGAAGTTTTCCTCTTCTGCCTTTTCATAGGCCTTTAGAATTAACTCATATCTAAAGGTCTGGGGGGTCTGGGCCATCCAGAGGTGGTCCCTATCCAAAGTCTCTAAGGCCATATTATTCTCTTTTCGGGCAAACTTTATGGTGTCGATACAGGAAACAGCAACTACCGCTACCTTATGCTTCTCTGCTTCCTCAATAGATCTGGTGATCAAATCCTCGGTTAGGAAGGGGCGGGCACCATCCTGGATGAGAACGATATCACAATCCTTGGTTATTTTCTTTAGGCCATTATAGACAGAATCCTGCCTTTCCTCTCCCCCAACGACTACTTCTTTAACTTTCTTAAAGCCATACTTCTCAACAATCTCCCTTTTGCACTTTTCTACACTCTTCTCATCGACTACTAAGATAATCTCAGAGATTCGGGGATGATCTTCTAAAGGTTTCAAGGTATGAGCCAGGATAGGTTTATCACCCAAAAGAAGGAACTCCTTCTTTTCTCCCATCCTTTCACTTTTCCCCGCACTGGGAACAACAGCCACCACTTTCATACAGCACTTCCTGTCTGGTAATCAGTAATCGGTCATCGGTGATCGGTTTTTTACTGGTCACCGGTCACTGGTCACCGGTCACTATATTAAGTGGCTTCTTTCAGGCGGGTAAAGATCATCCTTCCCGCGGTGGTTTGTAAGACACTGGTCACCACAACATCCATGGTCTTTCCCATGAAATCTTCGCCCTCATCAACTACCACCATAGTCCCATCATCAAGATAGGCCACTCCCTGACCAGGATCCTTTCCTCCCTTTATGATGCGCACATTCATCACCTCACCAGGAAGAACCACGGGTCTCAAGGCATTAGCCAGTTCATTGACGTTTAAGACCTCTACTGCCTGAAGCTCAGCTACCTTATTGAGGTTAAAGTCATTCGTTACCAGGAGGCCATCCAGGACCTTGGTCAATTGGATGAGCTTTCCATCCACCTCTCTAATTGCCGGGAAGTCCTGCTCGCTTATCTTGACATCCAAATCCTTCTGCTTCTGGAGCCGGTTCAGGATATCCAGCCCCCTCCTTCCCCGATTCCTCTTCAGAGAATCGGAAGAGTCAGCGATGGATTGTAGTTCCCTTAAAACAAATCTGGGGATGAGGAGGGTTCCTTCCACAAACTTCGTCTGACAGATGTCGGCAATCCTTCCATCGATGATGACACTGGTATCTAAGACCTTTGTTCTTGCTCCCTCCCGGGGCGTAATCTTTCTCTTCGAGGTCAGGGAAGCAAAGGCAATCTCGTCCCTCTTCTTCCAGGCGATGATTATTCCCAGATAACCTAAAGAAAGGTTCAGGGCAATGAAGATAAAGCGTGGTATGGGATAAGAAAAGGGAACGAGGGTAATACAATAGGCCAGGAGATTAGCACAGATTAATCCAACAATAAGTCCTGAGGCTACTATTAAGAAAGTCTTCAGGCGAACTCTCTTAGAAGCGAATTCTAATAGAAGGATAGCCACTGCTCCCAGGGAAAAGGCCAAGAGACCAAGCCTATCATCTATAAGGCGATAACCTAAACCAGCACAGATAAATAAAAAAAGAACTCTTATTATCCAGATCATTTCTTTCTCACCTCCTTCTGATTTCGTCATACGTTGAAAGGTTGCGAGGCTCGTTTCGTCTTACGTCTTACGGTTGCGTGTTTTGCCGAATAACCTTCAACGATAGCCGTAACGAGTTGCGTAACCGCAACCGATTACCGAAATTTCTGCTATTTCCCGTCCAGCCCTGCTATTCTTAGGGCTTCTTGAATTTTTCCTATACCAATTATTTTAATCTTTTCTTTCCCCGCCTTCAGAGGGATAGGCTTGCTTAGGTTTTTCAGGTTTCCTTTGGGAATGAGGCATCTCTTGAAGCCCAACTTCTCTGCCTCCCTTATTCT
>JAHIPW010000045.1 GCA_018903055.1 bacterium | reverse complement strand
TTTGGTTTTTTAACTGTAATTATTATTGTGTTAGAAATGACGGTACCTGTCCAAGCATTTAAATCAAACTTTTTCTCTGCTGTTACTCGATATTGTCCAGGTTTATAAATTAGAAATTCATCTAAAAGATTAAAGACTTTGCTATAAAAACAATTGCTATCTAAGGTTAGAAAATCATCTTTGGTAGTAGGTCTGAGCCTATATCGAATGTGGCTCCATATTTTTTGTCCCTTAGAATCAACGATATCAAAGAGAAACGCGCCAATTAGTCTTGTACAAATTGTAATTTTTTTATCCTGAATATTTGTTATTTTTAACTCAATATTTATTGGTTCACTAACTTCATAGACTTCTTTATCAGATTTAATGGTTACTTTAAGTGGGTATTGTTTCTCCTCTCCCTGCCCAATATTTACTAAGTAAATTAACAATACTATTAGCAGGCTAAAATAAATAAACCTCTTTCTCACTTTCTCACCTGTTCACTTTCACCGTTTCGCCGCTTCTCGCTTTCTCACTTTCTCACTTTCTCACTTTCTCACCTGCTCACTTTCTCTACTGTTTCTCCTATCAAATCCTTGGCTGCTTTGAGGATTTTCTCAGCGGTATTCTTTCCGATTCCCTTGACCTTTGTCAAATCTTCTATTTTACTTTGGGCAATATCAACTACGTTCTTAAAGCCTGCTTCTTCTAAAACCTGGGCGCTCTTTGCTCCTACGCCCGGTAGTTCAATCAACTTTATCTTTGTCTTCGCTTCCAAGACCTTCTCTTCCGGGCTCTTAAGATCTATCTTCCAACCAGTCAGCTTTGCTGCCAGGCGAACGTTCTGTCCTTTCCGGCCAATGGCCAGGGAGAGTTTATCCTTGGGAACGATGACCTCCATCCCCCCCTCTTCTTTATGGACGATAACTTCCTGCACCGGGGCGGGCTTTAGAGCGCTTGAGACAAATGCAACCGAATCCTCATTATAGGGGATGATATCGATCTTCTCTCCTCTTAGTTCCTGGATGATGGAATTGACCCTTGCTCCCCTTACTCCTACACAGGAGCCCACGGGATCGACATTAGTATCTTTAGAGAAGACGGCGATCTTCGTCCTCCCTCCTGCTTCCCGGGCAATATTCTTTATCTCAACAATCTTCTCATATACCTCAGGGATCTCTAATTCAAAGAGCCTCCTCACCAACCCTGGATGGGTGCGGGAGAGTATGATCTGGGGACCCTTGGGCATCCTTCGCACACTCAGGATGTAGGTCTTTATCCTATCCCCATATCTATAATCTTCACCAAAAATCTGCTCCCTTACGGGCAGTATGGCCTCTATCTTTCCCAGGGTTATGATTGCTGTTTTATGTTCACTGCGCTGGACGATTCCCGTAATAATATCCCCCTCCCTCTCCTTGAACTCCTGATATATTTTTTCTCTTTCGGCCTCTCTTATTCTTTGGGTGACTACCTGCTTCGCCGTCTGGACGGCAATCCGGCCAAACTCCCTGGGAGTAATCTCAACCTCTATTTCCTGATTCAATTTTACCCCCTTCTTTATTCTCTGGGCATCTTCCTTCTCTATCTCTATCCCGGGATCCTCTATTTCCTTAACTACCTTCTTTTTGGCCAATACCTTCAGTCTCCCGGTATCGGGACTAATATCGATGGTCACATTCTCGCTGGAGCCGAAGTGCTTCTTATAGGCCGATAGGAGAGCGGAACGTAGGGCCTCAACAATGACCCCTAATCCAATCTCCTTCTCCCTCCTTATCTCTTCTATTAATCCTTTTAGCTCAATACTCATTCTTTCTTAACCCCCTTCAAGGCGAATCTATTTTAAATTCTAAATTCTAATATCGAAACTCTAAACAAGCTAAAAACATATCAGAGTACCAGCAAATCAGTGGGTAGATTATCAGAGTACCAGAATATCAGGTTTTAATAACTTTTTCCTGATATCCTGATGTCCTGATACCCTTCTTACTGATATCATGATGTCGTGATCTCCGGATTTATTCATTGGTCATTTGGCTTTTGGAGTTAGGTATTGTTTAGGATTTAGTGCTTAGG
>JAHIPW010000044.1 GCA_018903055.1 bacterium | reverse complement strand
TTCTTCTGCCTTATGGGTAGTCTTATACCTATGGGGATAAGGCTCTACCTTTTCTTCTCTCAACTTCTTTAGCTTCTCGTGCCTTACCTTAATAATCTCTTCCATTCTCTCTCCCTTTGTCCCGCTATAGCGGGATCCCGCTGCTTCTGCTACTCTGTATAGCATCTTGCGGGGCAACCACTAAAACACTAAATTTAACTTAAAGACACAAAACTTGCAATCACAAAAACGCAGAATTTAAAATAAAGACACAAAAACTTTTTATCTTTGCACTTTTATTTTTCCTTTTGTGCTTTTGTGGTACCCTTTTGTGTCTTTGTGGTTGCAGTTTGAATTTTTATCATATCATATATTACTTCTATATGTCAAATTTTCTATGCTCCCCCTGGTGTAACTAAGGGGTTCTCGTCACCGATCACCGTTCACTGATCACCGATCACTGATAATAAAATAGGCCTCTATGAACTCATCGATCTCTCCATCCAGAACCTTATCCACATTCCCCTCTTCTAACTTTGTTCTATGGTCCTTTACCATTCTATAGGGATGTAAAACATAGGAACGGATTTGAGAGCCCCATTCGATTTTCTTCTTTTTCTTCTCAATCTCAGCCAGTTTTTCCCTTTCTTTCTCTCTATGATACTCGAATAGCCGAGAACGTAGAATCTTTAAAGCAGTTGCTTTATTCTGATGCTGCGACCTTTCGTTCTGGCACTGAGCCACGATCCCGGTGGGAAGATGGGTAATCCTTACTGCAGAGTCAGTGACATTGACATGCTGTCCTCCTGCCCCACTTGCTCGGTAGGTATCGATTCTTAAATCGACATCCTTAATCTCTACCTCTATGGATTCATCGATCTCGGGAGAAGCAAAGACAGAAGCAAAAGAGGTGTGTCTTCTTTTAGCGGCATCGAAGGGAGAGATTCTTACTAACCTATGGACACCGGACTCTGCCTTAAGATAGCCATAGGCATAGAGGCCACTGATGAGGAGGGTTGCCGACCTTATTCCTGCCTCCTCTCCACCAGTAATGTGGAGAATCTGGGAACTGTATCCCTTCCTCTCTACCCATCTGAGATACATCCTCAAGAGCATATTGGCCCAGTCGCAGGACTCCGTTCCTCCGGCACCGGCATGAATGAATAGAATAGCATTATTAGGGTCTTCTTCCTTCTTAAGCATGCTCTTTAGTTTCAGGCTATCCAGATCCTTAGAGAGTTCAGAGATTCCTTCCTGAACCTCTTTGGTTACCTTTTTATCTTCCTTTTCTTTTAGAAGCTCTAAGTATACCTCTAACTCCTCATAATCCTCTTTTAGTTTCGTCCAGGAGTTGAGTTTCGTCTTTAGGGCATTTAACCTCTTTGTGGTGCTCGCTGCCTTCTTCCTATCTTTCCAGAAGTCCGGGACCAGAGTCTCCTTTTCTATTCTTTCGATCTCTTTTCTACACTCATCTAAGTCAAAGATAGCCCCTTATCTCTTCCAATCCTTCCTTCAACCTCTCCAGATCCCTGCTCAGTTCCTCTATCATCTCATTCCTCCTTATTAATGTATAAACTTCTTTTTAATTAGGACGCCAAAGATAAAAAGGCCGCTTATACTTAAACAGAAGTGAGCAAACAGATTGCCGAACTTGGTGTAGAAGGTATTTTGCTTCTTCAGATTAATTTTATCAACCAGCGTTCCTTCTATGAAGATATCTAAGTCCTTTTTTATTCGTCCCTGAGAGTCAATGAATCCTGAGACCCCGGTATTTGCTGCCCGGACAATGGGGACCCTATTCTCTACGGCGCGAAAGACTGAGAAAGAGAAGTGCTGGTAGGGAGCCGAGGTTCTTCTGTACCATGCGTCGTTGGTAATATTTACTATGAAACCAGCGCCCTTTTTAACAAATTTCCTCACCAGATTATCGAAGATTCCCTCGTAACAGATTAATACCCCGAATTTCTTTCCATCTATATCAAAGATGGTCAACTCCTCTCCCGGCTCAAAACCCCCTCCCCCCAACCTCTCCACAATTCTGGCTAAAAAAGGAATCTGTCTCCTTAAGGGAATAACCTCTCCAAAGGGAACGAGATGGACCTTATTATATTGACAGGTAATATTTCCCTTAGGAGAAATAAGAAAGGCACTGTTGTAATAGCGGCCCTGGCCGGCTGAATCTAAAGAGCCGATGAGTAAATGGCTTCTCAACTTTCTCGCTAAATTCGAGAGCCGAGCTAAGTCTCCCCCTTCGTGTTTCAGGCAGGAGGCGGTGGCGGTCTCGCTCCAGACAATTAGTTCTGGTCCTTCTTCTGCCACCTCTTCTGTCAATCTAATGTGAATGTCCATGGCTTCCTGACGAAAGATTTCATGCCATTTTTCTATACCGATATTCCCCTGAACAATGCCTACCTTGAGTTCTGAGTTCCGGGGTATAAGGTGTGCGGTGCGAAGTATTAACTTCCCATAAACAAAGCAGGCGCCCACAATTATTACTACTATTACAACCGGAAGACTCTTACGGCGAACAGTGATCGGTAATCGGCCCCTCGCATTTGCTCGGGATAAATCTTGTCCCGAACCTTCAGGTGAGGGATGATCGGTAATCAGGTGAGCGATAGTAACATTGGCAAGGACAATAAGAAAAGAAACTCCATAGACACCGGTGAATTCTGAAATCTGGATGAGAGGCGTATTTAGATACTGGCTATGTCCTATGAGAGCCCAGGGAAAGCCGGATAAGAAGGTGGACCGGAGGTATTCTAAGGCAACCCACAGACAGGGAGCCATAATAACCCTTAACCCATAACCCTTAACCCTTAAACAGAGATTAAATAAAAAACAGAAGAGGGCGATGTAGAGAGCAAGGTAAAAGGCTAAAATAAAAAGA
>JAHIPW010000043.1 GCA_018903055.1 bacterium | reverse complement strand
TTATACTCACATCATCGGCTAATTCGTACGAATAGGCCGATATCTTATCCTTCTGTTTTTGATTCTATTGAAAGGCTAATTTTTCCTTTAATGAGTTGCAAGAGGGCTCGATTGTAACGATTTAGTCCTCCACGATTTATGGAATAGTAAACCCATAGGCTATCCTGTCTCCTCTTAACCAAGCCTACATCCTCCAGTCGCAAAAGATGACGGGAGGTACTCTTAAAGGAGAGATTTATTCTCCGGCTAATTTGAGAAACACTCATCTCTCCCTCTTTGGAAAGCATTCTCAAGATTCTCACCCGCTGTTCATTGGCTACTGCCCTAAGACTCTTAGTAAGAGCATCCATAATCTTCCTCTCCTTCTTTCCAACATAGGCTAATTCGTGCGAATTAGTCTATCAACATTCTACATCAAAAAAGATAAGTTGTCAACGAGAAGTAACATCAGAGAAATCTATTCCAGGGCTTCTTCTTTTTTAAGGAGTTTTCTCTTTTTCTGGGTTCCTTTTGAATATCCGCCTAATTTTCCATCGCTACGGATTACCCTATGGCAGGGAATAATTTCTGGATAGGGATTTCTTTTCAGGGCCTGGCCTACTGCCCGGGCGGCCCTGGGATTTCCCATTCTCTCTGCCACCCATTTATAGCTCTTTTTTTCTCCATAGGGAATGGTCTTTACTACTTCCAGAACCTTCTTTTGAAAGGAGGTAAGACTACTTAAGTTAAAAGAGATGTCGTTGGTCTTTTTCTTATTTTTACTCCTTGGGTAAAGCTTCATCCTCTTCAGCCGCTTCTTTCGCCTCCCACTCTTCCTGGCTATAGACGTGAATAACATTCTTCTTTATTTCATACTTTATGCCCGTCTGTTCTGCTATTTTATCCAGAACTTCTTTGCAAGTGGCATTCTTTATGGAAAGGGTTACGTTATGATGGCAAGCCTTTGCACTAATTACTACACTCTTCCCAGACTTTTCAGCTAAGAAAGTAAGAATCTTTGAGATGGGAGCATTCGTAAAATTTAGAGAGAATAATCTTTCATTTGGAGATGGTTGGAAGACCGGTTTTGGCGGAGGAGTAGTAATTTTCCTTTCTTCTTTCTTCTTAACAAATGGTTTATATTCAATGGAAGTTATCTGATTTCGATTAAGGATTAGAGAACCATAATTTGTCTCTATGGTAATCTTATCTTCGGTCTTTTTGATTACCTTCCCCTCAATCCTTCCTCCGCTCTTCAAATGAATGATATCTGCCCAAGCAGAATGTGAAGGTAACATTATTAGGACGAAGATTATTATAGATAGTACTACTCCCATTTTCTTCTTGCGAAGTTTTCTGTGGTAGGCCAGGGCAAACCTATGGGCTTCGTCTCTGATTTGCTTTAAAAGATATAAGGCAGAAGAATTTTTAGCCGGAATACCGGGAAGAAATTTTATTCTTTCTTCTAACCTCATTCCGTTACATCTCATCTTGCCCTTCCAGTTACTATTTCTAAGATAGTTCTCATCTCCTTAATCCTCAGTATGGTAGATACAATGGCTAAAGTTATTAAACCAGCGACAATCGCTGCTCCCACCTGAAGGACTCTAAGGCCGAGAGTAACGACATGGGGCTCTAATGCCCGGGCGACCAGCCAGGAGACTCCACCCATAACGGAGGAGGCGATGAGTATTCGGATAAAATTGGCAAGAATCCTTCTCCCCCCTAATCTCCCAATCCTTCTCCTCAAGAGCCAGAAGAGAAGAGACATATTCAAGACCGCTACCAGACTGGTGGCTAAGGCTAATCCTCCCTGGGCTAAGGGCCTCATGAGGATGAGGTCCAGAACAAGATTGCTTAATATCGCAAAGCAGGCGATGCGCGCGGGGGTCTTAGTATCCTTCAAAGAATAGAATACTCTTACCAAAATGATTACTGCGCCAAAGGCAAAAAGCCCCAGAGAATAGAAAAGAAGGGCCCAGGCAGTAGCAGAAGTATCGTAGGCGGTGAACTTCTTATACTGGAAGATGAGACGGATAATGGGGGTTCTTAAAATAATTAATCCTACACTGGCTGGTATAGTGGTAAAGAATGCCAGGCCTAAAGCATGAGATAAAGTTTCCTTCAGTTCTTCTATTTTTTTAAGGGCGGCTTGCCGGGACATAGTAGGAAAGATAGCGGTAGCAATAGCAATACCAAATAGAGCTAAAGGAAGCTGAAATAACCTATTACTATACCATAAGGCAGAGACGCTTCCCGTAGGACAGAACCTGGGAAGAGAAGCTAACAACTGGTCGACGACAGTATTTATGGGGGTGGCTGCCAGACCAATCGCCGCAGGAAGCATAAGCATCCCAATCCTTTTGATCGCCGGATGCCGGTAATCTATCCGAGGAAGGAGAGAAAAACCCTTCTTTAGGGCAAAGGGGATTTGAAAGAGTAACTCCCCGGCGCCGCCGAGGACTACTCCCAGAGCAAGACCCATAACCGGGTATCTGAATCTGTTACAGATAGTAAGTGCCGAAGCGATGACAAAGATGTTTAAGATACAAGGGGCGAAGGCAGGAACAGCAAAGTTCCCAAGGGAGTTTAGAATCCCCATAAAAAGGGCAGCAAGACAGATGAAGATTACAAAGGGAAACATAGCCCTTAGGAGTCCAAGGGTTAATATCTTACCTTCGGCATTAAAGCCGGTAAAGTGAGTGATGGCCGGCGCAATCAAGATACCAATAATAGTAAGGAAAACCAAGATTAGAAATAATAAGTGAAAGGTAGTATTTGCTACCCTGAGAGCCTCTTCCTTCTTCTTTTTAGCCAGATATTCGTTGAAGACCGGAATGAAGGCTGCTGAAAGGGCCCCCTCGCCCAATAAGTTCCTGAATAGATTTGGTATAATGAAGGCAAAGAAGAAGATATCCCTCATCCCAGAGACGAGCATGGTGGCAATGGCCATATCTCGCACCAGGCCCAGTATGCGGCTGGTCATGGTGCCCAGACTGACCACCGCTGCCCTTCTGGTTATCTTTTCTCCATCCGTCATTGCTCCTCGCTCCATTTAACAATGAACAAGTAACAGTGAACAAGTAACAATTGTTCAATGTTCAATATTTCAGCCATAGGCTGATCTGCCTCTGGCGGAAATTGTAACTTCAATCTCGACAGAGATTGAGAATAAGCAACTCCAATACCATCCTCGGGGTTTTGATGCTCGACTTTATCTCTACTTCTGCCTGAAGCAAGTTTCCAAAACTTTCTATTAACTTTTCTTGAGAGAAATTTTTAGTCTGGAAGACTAAATTCTTCGCTACAAAAGGCCTCAGGGCTAAGGTTTGAATAATTCTATCCTCAGGGAGTTTCTTCTCCAATAGATTTTTGGTGCGCAGGAGAAAGCGGAACTGACGAACGATCATATATAGAATCTCAGTAGCCAAAGTCCCCTCATCCATCATCCGGGAAAGGATACTCAGGGCCTCTTTCTCCCCCCTCTTTCCTATGGCATCGGTCAATGCAAAGATAGTGTAAGTCTTTACTGCTCCTACCAGGGTTTCTACATCTTCAAGATTAATCTCGTTTCTCTTCCCAATGCAAATGAGTAATTTCTCGAGTTCCCCTGCCATCTCACCCAGATTATTTCCTACCCTCTCGATTAAGAGCCCAAGAGCATCAGTTGAAATCTTTTTCTTCCTTCGAGAGAGATAGTTCCTCACCCAAGGAAATAATTCCTTATCGCGTAGGGGATAAAAAGTAACGGATTCTCCCTGCTTCTCTATTGTGGCATAAAATTTCTTTCTTAAATCTACTTTAGGAGCCCAAAGAATGAGACAACTGGTCTGGGAGGGGCTCTCCAAATATTCAATTATCTTTTCCTTAACAGAGGAATTTAATTTCTGGGCATCCCTTATTACAATCAACCTCTTTGACTCTCCCACAGGTAGAGTTAAAAGCTTATTCAAGAGTTCTGTCCCACTTATCTCCTTTCCGGAGAGAAGGTCATAATTAAACTGCAAAAATTCCGGTTTTATTAAGGCTCCTTTTATTCTTCGGAGGGCATCCTCTTTCAGATATTCTTCTTCTCCACTAAACAAATAAACCGGACTAACTCTGCCGGCTGCAATCTCTCTTATTAACTCTTGGTATCTCATCTTAGCACTTTCTTAAGCAAGATTTCTGACTTTTTCAGAAATCTCTAAGCAGTCTCTATCGCCTTAATCTGGGCCTGGGCCTTATGCCTGGTCTCCGGACATTCCTTCTTCAGGAAGGGCAGACAAATTTCTGCTTCTAAAAGACCACGAACTGAATTGCCAATAAAAATTTTTGGGGCGTGCAAAATGTCGTCTAAATATAGCACTCTTTCAGCAACTCTTCCTTTTTCTAATAAATGTTGCCTCAGAACCCCGGGTAATAAACCACAAGTTAAGGATGGGGTAAATAATTTGTCCTGGATGAGAAGAAATATATTTGAAATTGCCCCCTCCGTAAGTTCTCCCTTATTATTTATGAAGATGACCTCAAAGAAACCCTCTCTATTTGCTAAGGCTTTTTCTCTATCATAAAGTTGCCTAGAGGTAGTCTTGTGATAAAGAAATAGATTGTTGGGATTTATTCTTTCGTGGCTTAATTTTACTTTTACGGGAAGGATCATTTCTTCCAAAGGCTGATAACTAATCTTGATTCCTCCTTCTAAATTAACAAGAACCTGAACCTTATACTGCTCTTTCCGAAATTCTGTTTTTAAAGCTACCAGTCTTTTCTTTACCTTTTCTAAATCCAGAGGTATTTGAAAATAACAAGCGGAATTTGTAAGCCTATCAAGATGTAAGTCTAAAAGGTGAAACCCTTTTTCTCTCTCCCAACATATACTTTCTATTAGACTGAACTGAGGAAATTTTTTGGTTAAAAAATGAGCTTTCAAACAAGCCTCTTGATACTCCTGATTTTGCAATGAGTCATATACGATTCCTCCCCCTACACCCATCTCTCCCTTTCCATCTTTGATT
>JAHIPW010000004.1 GCA_018903055.1 bacterium | reverse complement strand
GTATCCTTTGAATTCGTAGAAGGAGAAGGGAGCTTAAAGACCCTAGCGAGAACGGATAATAATGGTGTAGCAAACTGCAGGGTATGGCGGGTTGATTCTTCCCTTAAGCCAAACGTAGTTGAGGGAGGAATAGATGTTAGAAAACTCCTGGGCAAGGAGAAGGATGAGGAGATAGACGAGACCCTTTTGAAGTTAGCCAGCCTCAAAGAAAGATACACCTTCAACTCCTATCTTCCCAGGGAGAAAAAGGTTTTTTTTGTTAAGGTTATAGAGAAGAATTTGGGAGAGAAGGTCACCCCTTCTTTGGTTCAGGGAGAGATAGAGAAATGGCTCATTGACGACGATTATCAGCTTCAGAAGAAGGGAGAGATTACAGATGGCCAGGCAAGAGAAATCTTTAAAGGGAATAAAACGCTCATTCAAAACTTGGGCAGAGAGTTAGGCTTCGATGTCTTGGTCATCGGTCAGGCCCGGACAGAGTTCGTAGGAAGCACCATCCCTATGCAGGGAAAGGAGATGGAGTTCGCTCCCTGTTGTCGGGCAAGCGTCTCCATTCAAATAATAGAGGTCCAAAGTGGTAGGATAATAGCCTCGGTGAGCGAAGGAAGGGTGAAGGAGTTTGGCCGTACAAAGGAAGAAGCCGGGGAGAAGGCCTTGAAGAAGGCGGGTGAGAAAATCTCTCAATCTCTACTCAATCAGTTAGATTCACTCTTTTAAACGCAGATGATCGCCCTTCAGGATCCCGAGGATCCTTCAGGATCTGAGGGGCAGATCAAAACGCAGATGACCGCAGATGATGGAAACAAAAGGCAGGAGAGATGAAGATTAAGCGCTTACTTACTATTCTAGTACTTACTACTTATTACTTACTACTTACTACTTATTCTGTTGGGGCACAGCCACCGGAGATAGTCTCTGTCTCTCCTTCTAAAGGAGTTCAGGAAGTAAAGACCGATACCCTAATCAGGATTACCTTCAGTAAGGAGATGGACAAAAAGAGCGTAGAGGATAATTTTGCTATCGAGCCTCAAGTGAAAGGAAAGTTTAGCTGGCAGGAGAAGACCCTAATCTTCCATTTAGAGAGGGATTTCATCCCTTCCACTACCTATACCATTTCCCTGGGCACTGTAGTTAAGGATGCCCAGGGTAGGCCTTTGGCTATCTCTTGTTTCTCCACCATAGATCAGCTCCTCTATATTGATAGAGAAAATATCTGGATAGCAAATGCTGATGGAAGCGGGAGAAGAAATCTCACTAAAAAAGCAGGTAACTACTTTGGGCCCATGTGGCTAAAGGGGAATAAGAAAATTATCTTTGAACTGGATTCCGACCTCTGGATGATGAATAGAGATGGTAACGACAAGAGACCATTGACCACTGGGAAAGCAGTGGTCTCCCATGAGTTTCTGCCCTCTCCAGATGGAAAGAAGGTTGCCTTCCTTTCTAAGAATGGGGAGGTCCGGGTAGTAGATATTGAGAAAGGGACAGAGGCCAGGATATTCTCCCCAGAGAATCCCAAGAAGAGCAACCTCGGTCTGGGATGCCCCTTTCTTTGGTCGCCAGATAGTGCTTATCTTCTCTATAATAGATTGAGTAAGGAGAAGATTCTGGATATCTGGATGGCAAGTAGTGATGGAAAAGAAGAGAAGCCTTTGACCAAGAATAGATGGGAGAGCAATGATTGGGGCTTCAAGTTCTCTTCAGATGGGAAGAAAATAGCCTATGCGATAGGGGGCGCTCTTTATATTATGGACAATGAGGGAAGCGATAAGAAGAAAGTGAGTGGAGATATAGAACTTAATGAGGATAAATTCTCCTTCTCTCCGGATGGAAGACAAATTCTTTTTCTCGCGAATTATAATATCTGGGCGGTCGATTCAGACGGCAGCAACCTCAGACAATTAACAGAAGGAAGTAACAGTAATTATCCTAACTGGCTACCCAATGGGGAGAAGATTATCTTTACTAAATCGGATGAGGAGAAGAATACCAATGATATATGGATCATGGATAAGGAGGGAGAGGATCAGGTGGCGTTGACCAGGGAGAAAATAGTTTTAGAAGGCCTGGAATTCTCTTCTGATGGAAGATATCTCGCTTTCTGGACAATAGAAGGCACAGAATATCACTTCTGGATTACGAATATCGATGGTACCGGGGTACAGATTCTCTCCTCCGGAAAGGAGAGGCCTGTCGAGAAACCAAATCCTTATCTCTGGTCCCAAAGCACAGATTAGCACGGATAAGAGCACAGATTAGCACAGATAGAGGCGCCCAGGAAGAGGGGCGCCTTTCTTTTTGAAGATTTCTGAAAAAGCCAGAAATCTTTGATTTCACAGATAAAATACAGATTTCACAGATTTCTTTACCATCGAGGTAATTGGTGCAATCTTCTTATAATCAGTGTAATCAGAGGACTCTGAATCTTTTTTCAGAGACCTCTTTTTGACAATACTTGGGAGGCGTGATATACTAAACGCAGATGATCGCAGATCAAAGCGCAGATAAACGCAGATAAAAAAATCAGCAGCAATCGGCGTTTAAGGAGGTATGAAGTGAATCCCGCCCCTCTTTGTAATCCGTTGCAAAATCGATACAATAGAGATACCTATACTATGCTATTTACGATAAAAAATTGCACTACAAAAGGAGGAGCGGGATGAAGTTAAACTGGTCACTTTTGATGACTCTCTTTATTT
This sequence comes from bacterium, assembly GCA_018903055.1. GTDB lineage: Bacteria > UBP18 > UBA7526 > UBA7526 > UBA7526 > DRGV01. The sequence continues at coordinate 2,795 of JAHIPW010000004.1, read as the reverse complement.
CTTTCATTATTCTGGGAGTTTTTTTAGTGGGAATAGAGAATATCGACCAGATAATCTCTGGTTGGGAAGAGGAGGTGGTAATAGTTGCCTTCTTAAAAGAAGGCATTGGCCCAGATGAGGTAGAGGGATTATATAATAAGATAATGATCCAGGAAGGAGTGGAAGAGATTATCTATACTTCAAAAGAGGAGGCCCTGGAGAAGTTTTTGAAAGAGGAGGCCCTGGAGAAAGAGATGGATATTCTAAAAGAGAATCCCTTTCCGGCCTCCTTACTTGTTAAGACTGAGAGAAAGATAGGAGTAATAAAAGAGATTTCAAAAAGAATGGCCGGCTATCCAGAGATTAAAGAGGCAGACTATGGTGGAAGAGAGGCAGAGGAACTTTTCAGGGCTACTTCTTTTTTACGGATGGTTGGCCTCATTCTGGGAGTTGTCCTTGGCCCGGGACTTTTAATAGTTGTCTCCCTTCTCTTTAGACTAACGTTACCGAGGGAGAAAATAGAGAGATTAAAGGAGAAGGGAAAGAGTATCTGGATGATAAGAGGGAATTTCCTTGGCCAGGGAATCCTGCAAGGTCTCTTTACTTCATTATTTGCCCTGGGCGTTTTATATGGGATATATCGCTTATTGATTTTGAGAGTGGAAGGAATCTCATTTATGAGTTTAGAGATGGCCTTAGGTCTTCTCGGTGCTGGTTTAATCTTCGGTTTACTGGGAAGCCTCTTTTCTTGGGGGAGAATCAGATAAAATGCATTACACAAGCTGCAGGCTACAAGCTACAGGCCGCAAACTACAGGTTACGAGTTACGAGTTACGAGTTACGAGTAGAAGACCCCGTTACGAAAAGGTGTCTGCGGTCATCTGCGTCTTGATGTTATTATCTGCGGTCATCTGCGTCTCCGCTTTTGCTCTTTATGAGGAGAAGATTAAGGAATATGACAAGGAGATTCAGGAGAAGGAGAAAGAGAAGACGAAAGCAGAGAAAGAACTTACCACCGAGAAGAAGGAGCTAGAGAAGAAAAGAATCCAGGAAAGGAATCTCCGTATTAAACTGGATAAAATCAAGAAGGATTTGGAAGTAAAGAAGAAAGAGATTATTATCTATAATGAAAACCTAAGGGAGACCAAGAAAAAATTAGAGAAGAAGGAAGAGGACTTAGGAGCGGCGACCGAAAACGTGAGAACCAGTCAGGGTACGCTGGGAGAAAGATTAATCGTTATCTATAAGAGAAAGAGCCTCCCTTATCCCCACAATTTTTCTCAAAAGATTCTGCAGAAAAAATCTATGAATATTATTGCCTCCTGCGATGCTGATGAGTTAGCCAGGGATGAAGAGAAAAAGAAGGGAATAGAAGGAGAGAAAAAGAGTCTGGAGGAGAAAAGGACAAAGATTACTACCTTTAAAGAGGTGGCCTTGGCCAAAAAGGGTGAAATAGAGAAGAACAAGAAGACAGAAGAAACACTCTTGACCAAGACAGAGCAAGAGAGGACGGCCTATGAGAAGAGAGTCAGAGAACTGGAGAAGGCCTCAAAGGAACTGGAGAACCTGATTAAAAACTTAGAAGCTAAGAAGAGAGAGACTGTAGAGCAGGCGAGGCTTGCTTCTTTGGCCTTCAGACAGAAAGAGGGTCGTCTTCCCTGGCCGACCATAAGCCGCGAGGTAACCAAAACCTATGGGAAGCATCAACATCCTCAATATAAGACATATACCTTTCATAAGGGAATTGATATTAAGGCGCCTCAAGGAGTAGAGGTGTGGGCGGTATCAAAGGGAACAGTGGTCTTTGCCCAGTGGTCGGAGAACCCGGGGTTGAGAGAGTATGGAAAGATGGTCATGATTGCTCATGGGGGAGGTTATTATACCCTCTATGCCCATTTGGATAGCATCCTGGTTAAAGAAAATCAGGAGGTAGAGGGGGGGCAGGTAATCGGTAAGGTGGGCCAAACGGCTTCAAAAAAAGGACCCTATCTTTACTTTGAGATAAGAAAGGATGGCGCCCCCTTAAATCCTCTGCATTGGCTTAAGGAAATAAAGTAGTAAGTGTAAAAGTAGGAGAGAAGAAGAGTAGGAAAGTAGAAAACAGAAGCTATCAAGTCTGTTAATCCGTGATCTATGTCCATCTGTAAACAATCTGTGAATATCTGTGATTAAAAGAAAGGAGATATGGTTATGAGGAAGAGAAGAATAAAAGTTATTATTTTGACGGTTGTGATGGTCCTTATTGTTGGAGGAGGGATATCTGGTAAGGTAGACGAGAGAAGGGAGACCTATAAGTATATCGGTATCTTCTCCAAGGTCCTCTCTCTAGTAAGGTCAAATTATGTTAAGGAAGTGAAGACCAAGGATCTCATCTACGGGGCCCTGAAGGGGATGATGGAGACCTTAGACCCCTACTCTCAGTTCATGGACCCTGAGACCTATAAGGAGATGCAGATCGAGACTGAGGGGAAGTTCGAGGGTTTGGGGATAAGTATCTGGATAAGGGATGGGCAGCTTACCGTTGTCTCCCCCATTGAGGGGACTCCAGCATATGAAGCTGGGATCCAGGCTGGAGATAGAATTATGGAAATAGATGGAGAATCGACCAAGGACATCACCTTACAGGATGCGGTCAAGAAGATGAGGGGACCAAAAGGAACCTCGGTTACCCTGACTATAGAGAGGGAAGGGGTTGATGAGCCGCTGGAATTTACTATCGTTCGCGGCGTGATTGTAGTAAAGAGCATTCCCTATTCTTTTCTGACAGAGGAGAAGATCGGCTGCATTAGAATAGGGGAATTTAAGAAATCGGCGGG
>JAHIPW010000042.1 GCA_018903055.1 bacterium | reverse complement strand
AAGAGAAGGAGAAAGGGATAGTAAAAAGATTATCAGGCAGATGAAGAAACTAATAAAAAAAGAGAAGTTAATAAAATTAGAATACGTTGCTATTACTGACCCAGAAACTTTAAAAGAAGTAAGAATAATAAAGAAAGGGGTATGCCCCGTTAGAAGTAAGACGCCTGAGACGTCTGCCTCGCCTTTGGCGAGGACTTCTAATGGGGTGAATATCTCTCTTGCGGCAAAGATAGGTAAGGCGAGACTCATTGACAATATCACAGTTGAGGTCTCTTAGAAAATCACGGATTCAGACGGATTTGAGCAGATTTAAACGGATAAGTTACGGTTGCGCAAACAGGCTTCAATCTCCAGGCCACAGGCTGCAGGCTGAAAAAACTTGAAGTTTGCAGTATGAGGCTTGAAGCGTGACTGAAAGGAGCCCCAAAAGGCTCTTTTTTTGTTTAAGGGTAGAATAGAAAATTGCTTGCAATTTCTACCATAATATGCTAAGATTTTAAGTAGAACCAGAAACTAACATAGAAGATATAACAGCTATAATAGACATAAGAAGAAAAAATTGCCATATTTGTCGAAGTATTTAGGCCGTATAATACATGTTGTGTGAGGTAACTATGAACAAGAGAACGGCATTGGTGCTATCCCTTTGGTCTGCGTGTACTCTTTCCATGATCGTAGGATGTGCAATTCTCCGCCAGGTCTCTCACGAGGAGCGTCCGGTGGAACTCGGCGAGGCATGGGCCAAGGAGTACTTGACTGAGTTCGAGGCTGGGAAGCTCACCGAGTATATGCCGCCATCAGGTTACGTGCCAGACGCTGAGACGGCCATCTCCATAGCCCTAGCCGTATGGAAACCCATCTATGGAGTGAAGCAGATCGAGCGCGAAGCACCGTACTTCGCATATTTGGTTGATGGTTACTGGGTGGCGACTGGTTCTCTTCCCGAGGGCTGGCTGGGCGGCACTGCCAAGGCCATAATCCGAAGATCCACTGGTGAGGTTGTGCACGTTATACACTACAAATGACACATAACAACTTGCTGCACCTGACCTAGTAAAGCGCCACTTTCGGCAATTGCGGGGCCCGCTTGCCCTAAACTCTACGTAGTTTAGGGCCACTGATTTCGAATGTTAGGTTATAAAATTGTAAAACAGTAGAGGTTAAAAATGATTTTTTATGAAGAGATATTACGGGCATTTCAAAAGCAAAAAGTGAAATATGTAATTGTCGGTGGAATTGCTGTTAATCTTCTTGGCTCAATGCGCAGTACCGCCGATTTGGATATCCTTGTTGAAATGAGCGATAATAACCTCGAAAAAATTGTCAAGATTCTGAAAAGACGTGGCTATCATGTAAAACGACCGGTTGATCCAATGAAAATTGCAGATAGAAAGACAAGAGAAGATTGGATTAAGAACAAACATATGAAGGCTTTTAACTTCCATAAAGAGGATGAACTAAAAGAAGTCGACATAATTATAGAATCACCGGTATCCTTTAAGGAAGCCCGAAAAAATATTATACGTATTAAAGTTGGTGATTTAACAATACCCGTAATTTCCATAGATAATCTAATTAAAATGAAAAGGAAAACAGCACGGGCGGTCGATAAGTTAGATATAGAAGAATTAAAGAAGATAAAAAAATTGAGGAAGAATCTATGATTTTCAAATGGGAAACCGAAGAAGAACGTCTTTTAAGATTTATGAAGATACCACCCAAGAAAAAATTGGAGTGGCTTCGCCAGATGAATGAATTCATTGTTAGATGTTCGTCGAAGCGCAGCAAACTAATCCGGCGGAAACTGAGGGAAATTCATTCTTCGAAGTAATAGAGAATATATTAAAACCTAACAACTCAATCCACCGATTATGATCAGTTACTAACGGTTACTAATAGTTACTAGCAGTTACGAATAGTTGCAAGAACGTAAATACAAAAATAAGTGGTTTAGTTCGGAGTTGTAAGTTCGGAGATTGGAAATCGAAGGTTGCAATTCGAAACTCGAAACCCGTAACCCGTAACTCGCAACTCGTGTGAACTATTTCAAACTGAAAAAGGAGGTGTATCATGACAGAAGCTTATTGTGTAAAGTGCAAGGCGAAGAAAGAAATGAAAGACGCCAAAGAAGTCACCATGAAGAATGGCAGAAAGGCAATGAAAGGTTGCTGCCCATCCTGCGGTACTGGTATGTATCGGATAATGGGCAAATAACAATTACCTGCCTTTTATTTTGTGTGCCGCAGACGAAATCTTTTTGAATTTCGTCTGCGACACTTGGTATCTTAGTATCCGCTTGAAATTTCCGATTGTTGGTTTCGAATGTTGGGAGGCGAGATAAAATGAGAAAGATTCTATTCGTAGCGCTCCTCATTACCACTCTTTGTGGCTGTGGCAAAAAGCCCGTTGCCACCTCTTCCAACTCGATTTTCGTCATTGCTCCCTATCGCTACGCGGGTACGTGGGTTTTTAATGATGTAAGCCGAGGGCTGTACCAAGAGCCGTTTGTTGCGGGAATACCGGGAATAATTGACAAGTTGGCAGAAGATATACCTGATGCGGACAAAGGCTTCCGGCTCTTATTTTCAGCCCAGTCTTTTCCCGGCCATACGCACACTCTTGTCTGGAAAGTTAAAGAGGCGGGCGGCAACTGGTACGCGTGCCCCCAATGCCAAATGGAAGGCTGGCTCTGTCCAGCCCTTTTGAAGTACTTCAGAGAAGCACCTAAGGTCATATATTTCAAGGCCGAGAAGAAGTAAGGAATAAAAGAAGTCGCGTCTTAACCCCGTAAAGCCGTTGGTTTCGAATGTTAGTTGAGATTTTTGGAGAAGACTATAATGTTTAAATTCGTTCATGACAAGGTATGGGTATTTGATGTAGAGTGGGTTCCCGATCCAATAGCAGGTAGAAAACTTTATAAATTACCAGATTCTATGTCGGATGAAGAGATAATCCACGAAATGTGGAAAGAGGGAGGAGCGACGGCGGACGATCCCATGCCATACTTGAAGACCACACTGTGCCGGGTTGTCTCGATTTCATTTGTTACCCGCTATAAAAAAACGGATACAGATATTGAGATTAATCTTCATTCTCTGCCTACAGATCCTACAAATCCAGAACTTACTTCCGAGAAAAATATTATTGAAACATTTCTACAAACATTAGGAAAGCGCCAGGCTCAACTGATAGGTTTTAATTCTTTATCTTCTGACCTCAGAATATTAATACAACGTGGCGTAGCCCATGGAATTGAAGCGTCTCAGTTTTGCTCACGACCGGATAAACCCTGGCAAGGGATAGACTATTTTTCAGCTTATGGCGATTGGAATATAGACCTCATAAAAATTTTGGGAGGATGGGGAAAATCCACTCCGTCGCTTAATGAAATGGCGGTAGTTTCCGGTATTCCAGGTAAAATGGGAATAGATGGACAAGAAGTTGCTCCGTTATGGCTCAGTGGAGGATTAGATAAAATCATTGCATATAACGAGTTCGATGCACTGACAACTTATTTACTCTGGTTACGTTTGGCTCATTTTGCCGGCTTCTTCGGAACTGAGCAGTATGAACAAGAGCAGGAACTATTGCGACAGTTGCTAATTACAGAGTCGGAAAAACCAGAACGCAGTCATCTTAAAAACTATTTAAAAGAGTGGGAAAGATTAAAGTGAAACGGTTACGAACAGCTTGGTAATCGGTGATCGGTAATCAGTGATCGGTTACGAACAGTTACTAACGGTTACGAGCAGTTACGAGAAGGCAAATACAAGAACAAAAAATATGTATTTACTTATCAACTTATCAGCTTATTAACGTATCAACTTATTTTAGAGTTTAACAAATGAAGGAGGGTTTATGGAGAAAGTACCTTTTTTTGTGAGAAGGGATATCGATGGCTTCTTTGGACTGTTCATCGATAACCTGGTAAACTTACTCATCATCGCCATTACCCTAAGCGGGCTATTTAAGATGCCCGCTAAAATTGTCTATGGCCGGGTGATACCAGGGGCAGCCATAGCCATCATCCTGGGAAATATCTTCTATACCTATATGGCGAGAAGGCTGGCAAGGAAAGAGGGAAGGAAGAACGTCACCGCCCTTCCCTATGGAATATCGACCCCCATTATGTTCGCTTATCTCTTCCTGGTCATTGGACCCATATACTGGAAGACGAACAATGCGGAACTGGCCTGGAAGGTAGGGGTGGCGGCAGCCTTCATTGGTGGAGTCATCGAATTCCTGGGGGCCTTTGTAGGGAATGCGGTGAGGAAGTATACCCCGCGGGCGGCACTATTGGGCACTTTGGCGGGAATCGCCATTACCTGGATTGCCATGAAGCCCACCATAGGGATCTGGGAGAACCCTCAGATTGGTTTCTTACCCTTAGCCATTATCCTGGTTGGCTTTATCGCCAGGATCGCCTTCCCCTTCAGGATACCGGCTGGCTTTTTAGCCATCCTTCTCGGTTCCGGCCTGGCCTGGGCCATCGGCTTCATGAAACCAGAGGCAGTGGGAATCGCCGCTGCCCAGGTGGGATTCTACTGTCCTACCCCGGTTTTTGGTGCTATGAAGGAGGGGATAAAGGAGGTGGCTCCCTTCTTAGCAGTGGTCATCCCCATGGGGATCTATAACTTCTTAGAAACCATGCAGAACGTGGAGAGCGCCTCTGCTGCCGGGGATAAATATAATACCAGAACGGCCATGATGATGGATGGGGTAGGAACCATGGCCGGGGCATTATTCGGCTCCTGTTTTCCCACTACGGTCTATATCGGCCATCCGGGTTGGAAGGCGGTGGGTGCTCGGACCGGCTATTCCCTCATCAATGGAATAGTCATCTTCTTAATTGGGATATTTGGTTTATTAGGCTTAGCAACAGCGCTCATACCAAAGGAGGTGGCCTTCTGCATTCTGCTTTATATTGCCCTGGTCATCGGTGCCCAGGCCTTCCAGACAACCCCCAAGCTCCATGCCCCGGCAGTGGTCATTGCTTTCATCCCCCACATCGCAAACTATGTAAGGACCAATGTTGAGGGAGCACTATTGGCAGCCAAGACTACCGCAGAAAAGGTAGGAATGATTGCCTTAGAGGACCATGGGGTGAGTTATAGAGGACTGGCCTCCTTAGGCTATGGAGCCATTGTTACTGGATTGCTCCTGGCAGCCATGACCGCTTTCTTAATCGATAAGAGATTCAGAAGCGCCGGGGTTTATGCCTTCTCTGCTGCTATTCTTGCTTTCTTCGGGGTCATTCATGCCCCGGAGCTGGCTTTTAAGGCTGCTCCCTGGCATGCCCTGGGCTATCTCTTCCTCGGTGTTCTATTCTTCAGTCTCTGGCTCTTCGGGAGGACAGGCCATAAATTAGAAGTGGTGAAAACCACAGATTGACACAGATAACTTGCAGATTTTCACAGATCACAGATACTAGATCCTTGATCCTGGATCCTTGATCTTTGTTCTTGATAGCTTGCTTGCCCTACCAATGAATAACTGTTAATCATTGGTTAGTTGCTTTAGTTGACATTGATGGGAAGAAGAGTTAGCCGCCTTAACGGGCGGCTTTTTTATAGACACGGATTCGCACAGATGATAAACGGATAAACACGGATAAGACTTTGTAATCTGTATCCCATTAATCGCATTAGAATTTATCTGTGATAATCCGCGTCCACTATGCCTGAGCAGTAAGCAATAAGAAAAATCCGCGTTTAAGAAAGGACTTGACATAGGCAAAAGGTATGATATAATAAAATTTAAATAGTAAAATTTTACTATTATTGAGTTTATGTTATGAAGATTGCCATTATTGGAGCAGGAGCCATTGGAGGCTTGGTAGCGGGGTATCTCGCTGACAAAGATGAAGAAGTAGTTTTAGTAGCCCATCCGGAGCAATTCACGGCCGTTTCTCAAAATGGTTTAAGAATAGAAGGCACCCGGGGCAGGTTATCAGTCACTTTACCCGTTAAAAGGCAACTGGATGAAAAGGTTGATTTAGCTATTTTAGCTATCAAGACTCAGGATTTAGAAAAGGCTATTTCGGAGAATTTTACCTATCTGAAAGAGGCATGTATTTTAACCGTTCAGAATGGCGTTAGGGCAGAGGAGATTGTTGCCAAAAGGCTCGGTAAAGACAGATTGTTCGCTAGTATAGTTATGTTTGGAGCAACATATCTTGCCCCAGGCAAGATTGTGCACAACTTTGAAGGCGATTGGATATTGGGAAGAATAGACAACCGGCCAAAGGTGGATTTAGAAGAAATCAGAAAGGTCACCTCTAAGATATTCCCTTCCCCCTTAAGTGATGAAATAATGGGGATGAAATGGCTAAAGTTATTCGTAAATGCCAATAACTGTCTACCGGCAATTTTAGGCAAGAGCATGCAAGAGACATTTAAAGATATTTCCATCTGCAAAATCAGTTTGGGTATCTGGCAGGAAGGATGGAGATTAGTGAACAAGGCCCGGATAAAGCTGGCCTCCTTGCCTGATTTTCCATTGGAACGAATCAGCGGGCTCATCTCTCTACCACCAGATGAAGCAGCCAGGATATTCTCTAATATAATGGCCAGTTTAAGCCAGGAGCCCCTTTATGGTTCGATATTGCAGAGCATAAAGAGAGGTCGGTCTTCAGAGATAGACTATATTAATGGAGAATTTGTCAATCTTGCCAACTCAATCGGTCAAGATGCCCCTTTGAATGAAAGATTGGTCCGGATGGTCCATAGAGTAGAAAAGAGTAAGCGATTTTTTAGCGAAGAAGAATTAATAAATCAAACCAGGGAGTTCTTGATACACAAATGATTGCCCCATACCATCGCCTTCGGCGAGCTACGGGGCAGGCAGATTAAAAGACACAGATAATCGCAGATATCTGTGCCAATCTGTGATATAAATCTGTGCTAATCTGTGTAATTAGTGAGCAAAAGGAACTAATTAATGGCTAAGAGATCATTTCCCAGATTAAAGCTTACGGTTAATAAGGTAGAGGGTCATTGCTATCACGGATATAAGATTGGTGATGAAATCATCTTAGAGGATTTTACCCATCCCCCTAAGCATTTCTGTCTGGGTTTAGCTCATGCTCTTTTTCCCTGTATTTATGCCTTAAGTTTTGGAGCGCGTTTTCCCTTTATGGATAATCAGCGCTCCATTTTTATTACCTGTCCTGACGGGGGGAAGTTAGAATTCAAAGCAGAGATATTGGATGAAGAGAAAAAGGTCGAAAGGATACCCAAAGACCCCACTTATAAAGGCCCGCAGCCGAAAAAGATGCTTGTGGAGGTAGTTAAGGCCAAAGGGAAATGTGCCTATGGTTATAAATTAGGTAATAAATTTGAAGTGGAAGGGTTGAAGTGTATACCTAATATGTGTGGAGCCGCCTATCATACTATGTTTCCGGCACTCTTTGCCCTTAATTTTGGAGCAAAATTTTTCTTTATGGACAATCCAGACTCCATAGATACCGTAACCTGCCCGGATGGGGGAAATATCGTTTTTAGGGTGAGTAGGGTTTCTTAATGCTAACCACAGATGGGCACAGATTAAAAGATACAGATGATCGCAGATATTTTATCTGTGCTAATCTGTGAGCAAATCTGTGCTAATCTGTGCAATTAGTGAGCGAAGCGAACTAATGGAAAAGAAAAGAGTAGTTATAACCGGCTTAGGAGTAATCGCCCCCAGTGGTATCGGCCTGGAAGAATTCTGGGGCAATATATCTAAAGGGGTTTCAGCGATAAAGAGAGTAACCAATTATGATGTTTCCCAGTTTAACTCCCAGATTGCGGCACAAGTTGAGAACTTTGACCCCTACAAATTTGGTTTAAGTGAAGAGATGGTAAGAAGGATGGACCGCTATGTGCAGTTTGCTCTGGCCGCTACCAAAATGGCTATCGAAGATTCTTCTTTGGATCTTGGTCAAGAAAACAAAGAAGGTGTAGGAGTAGTTCTGGCAAATGCCATCTGTGGCACAAGATATATGGAAGAGGAGTTCTTACGGGTAACCAATATGGGAAAAGCGCCCATCGACCCCCGCTTAGTTCGTCCCGACCTCTATGATGCCTCTATGTTTAATACCCCTTCCAGTGAGATTTCCACCCTTTATAAATTAAACGGCGTCTGTCTTACGGTCTCTACCGGCTGCACTGCGGGAACAGATTCTGTTGGTCTATCCTATGAGATGATTCAGGATGGAAGGCAGGAGGTAATTATTACCGGGGCCTCTGAAGCTCCCATTACCCCCATTACTTTCGGCGCCTTCGATGTGGTTAATGTACTTTCTGTTTCTAACGATGAACCAGAAAAGGCTTCCCGCCCCTTTGATGGTAAACGCGACGGTTTTGTCATTTCCGAAGGTTGTGGCATCTTAGTCTTGGAGGAATTAGAACATGCCCGAAAGCGCAAGGCCAAGATTTATGCAGAGGTTGTTGGTTATGGAACCTGCAATAATGCTTTTCATATGACCGATTTGCCGGATGACGGAGAGGCCATGGCGGAATGTATAAACCTCACTTTAGAAGATGCGGGCATTGGGCCGGAGAAGATTGGGCATATCAGTGCTCATGGTTCATCTACGCGTCAAAATGATATTTTCGAAACCAACGCCTATAAGAAGGTCTTTGGCAATTACGCCTATAAAATTCCTGTTAGTTCCCTAAAATCTATGCTTGGCCATCCCTTAGCGGCGGCTAATGCGCTGGAGTTGGTTGTTTGCACCTTAATCTTTAAAAATAACTTTTTGCCGCCTACTGGCAATCAGGAGGTTCCCGATCCAGAGTGTGATCTGGACTACATACCCAATAAAGGGAGAGAAGAGAGGGTGGATTATATTCTAAAGACGACTTCCGGTTTTTCCGGAATACATTCCTCTATGATTCTGAAGCGCTGGGAGGAAGATTGATGGCGGAGATTGTTATTACCGGAATGGGCATAGTCTCTCCGGCCGGAATTGGAAAAGCAAATTTCTGGCAGCATATTCGAGAGGGAAATTCTTCTATCACCCCTATTACCCGCTTTGATTCTTCACTCTATCCTTCGCGCATTGCCGGACAGGTTAAGGAACTTGAGTCTTATAGCAATAGTTTCTCCCCCCGACTTCTGAAAAAGATCGACCTCTTCTCCCATCTGGCTTTAGTAGCAGCAGAACTGGCTTTGAAAGATGCCGATATTGATCTGAAGAATTTTGATCTCAAGCGCACAGGAATCTTTATGGGCAATGCTATCGGCGGCTGGCTCTTTGCGGAAACAGAATTAAGGGACCTCTATGTGGAAGGACGGGAGGGTATTAGTCCCTTTATGGTCTCGGCATGGTTTCCCGCTGCCCCCCAGGGACAGATTTCTATCTTTTATGGAATTAAAGGATATTCTAAGACCGTGGTTGCTGACCGGGCCGGCTCCTTGATGGCCATCGCTTACGGAGCCCGGACCTTAGAGAGAGAAAAACTGGATTTGGTTTTGGCTGGTGGAATGGAGGCACCAGTTAGCCCCTATGCCCTCTTATGCTGTAATACCTCTGGCTCCCTTTCCAGAAAGAATGAAAAACCGGAGCAGGCCTACGCACCTTTTGATAAGGAGCGTGACGGATTTGTTATTGCTGAGGGCTCAGGAGTTTTAATCTTAGAAAGGTTGGATGAAGCCCGGAAAAGAAAGGCCCCTATCTATGCCAGAATTTGCGGTTTTCATACCAATTGCGATGGATATGATCGCATCGAGCCAGATCCGGAGGGAATCCATTTGGCTAAAGCCATTGAGGAGACGCTTAAGGAAGCAGGATTTGATAAGGAGAGTATTGATTATATCTGTGCTGATGGAGTAGCAACTCTTGCTGGAGACATAAGCGAGACCAAAGCAATAAAGAAGGTTTTTGGCAAGAAGGCAAAAGACATTCCCGTAAGCGTACCGAAGTCCATGTTTGGCAATATGCTGGGTGCCCAGGGAAGTGTGGATGTCATTACTACCGTCTTGAGTATGATGTTTAATACCATCTGTCCCACAATAAATTATAGAAATCCTGACCCGGAATGCGATTTAGATTATGTCCCCAATAAGGCCCGGCCTAAAGAGATCAAACGCGCTCTGGTCATATCTCGCGGTCGGGGAGGGATTAATGCCGTGATGGCACTAGAGAAGGTCAAATGAAGCCCAGACTTATGGAGGCGAACGAAGTGAGCAAACATAAGTCTGCAGGCTGAATTTGACCCAGCACTAATTTGAATTATACGATAACTTAAGCAAATTAGTGCTGGGTTCAATTCGCAGACGGCCTACGGCCTACCCCGCACCTTTTTAGGATTCATATTTTGCTTTAAGGAATGATTGTTTAACATTTTGAATATGTAAAAAGTGAAAGATAAATAAATCAAAGGTGCGGGGTCTGCTCATTGAAGGAGGTGTAATATGTCAGTGGAAGAGGAGGTAAAAGAGGCTATTGTCCAAACCTTAAGCGTGAAACCGGAAGAAGTTAAGGTGGAGGAGAAACTATCTGATTCTTTAGGAGTGGATTCTACAGAGATGGTAGATCTGACCGTTGCCTTGGAGAAAAAATTCGGGGTAAAGATTGACGCCAAGGAAATTACTAAGTCCAGCTCACCCCAAGAGATAGTTACCCTTATCGAAAGCAAAAAGGCTGCGTCCTAAAATGAGATTCATTGATTTAAGCCTACCCATCGATGATAAGAATCCTGAGGCCCATCCCATTAGGATAGAGAGGCTTGCCCATAAAAAAGGCATTGAGCATTTGAATCGGTTAATGATGCGCAAGAGCCTCAAGGGCTTCATCTTACATCTCTTAGGGAAAAGGATAATCAAACCCAGCGATTTACCTGATGAAGAATTCCTCTCTCTGGAGATGGTTTATTGCAGTGTGCATACCGGAACACATGTGGATGCCCCTTTTCATTTTGGCACAAGATGTGAAGGTAGGGAGTCAAAAAAGATTGATGATCTGCCACTGGATTGGTTTTATGGAGATGGAGTAGTCCTGGATCTAACCCATAAGAAAGCAGCAGAAGCAATTACCAGGAAAGACTTAGAAACTTCGCTGGATAAGATTGGTTATAGATTAAAGCCAAAGGACATCGTCCTTCTGCATACCGGCGCCGATAAACACTTTGGCGACAAAGACTATATGACCAAATTCTGTGGGGTGAGTGCAGAGGCCATAGAGTGGCTTTTGGATCAGGGCATAAAAGTGATGGGAATCGATACCCTGGGTTTTGACCGACCCTATCCCGCAATGCTCAAGGATTTCTTATTAAAGAAAGACAAAACGGTTCTCTGGCCGGCCCATTTTTACGGTCGAAATAGGGAATACGCTCATATAGAGCGCTTAGCCAATCTGGATAAACTGCCCAAGCCCTTTGGCTTTAAGGTTGCCTGCTTCCCGGTAAGGATAAAAGATGCCGGAGCAAGCTTTGCCCGGGTGGTGGCCATGATTGAATAAATTCGCACAGTCAGCTGAGATCCCTCGGCCGCTTTGCAGCCTCGGGATAAATTCGCCCAAACAACTTACGTTCACTTTGTTCCGTAAGTTGTGGGCTCATTTAAAGGAGGTAGAAGATGGGACATACCAGTAATTCTATTCTGATTAACGCGTCCTACGATAAAATCTTCGACATCTCTAACGATATTGAACGCTGGACAGAACTATTTGGGGAGGAATATAAGGAGGCCAAGATTTTAAAACGCGAAGGCAATAAACTCACCTTCCGCTTAACTGACCATGAAGGCCACTCCTGGCAATCTTTTCGGTTGCTTTTTAAGGATTATTATTTTGCCTATGCCCAGAAGCTGCCCCCGGAATTCCCTTTCAAATATATGAAGATTATCTGGCTCTATACTCCTACACCTCAGGGTATTTTGATGACCTGGATTCAGGACTTCCAGATGGATGAGAAGGCCAAGTTTAATGATCGCCAGGTGGAGGAGCTGGTTAATAAACACTCCCAGGAGAATCTGAAGATATTCAAACGTATTATTGAGGAAGAGAGGAAGGCATAAAAAGGTCACTTTTTTTCATTATTGCTTCAGCTGGTTTTATCCTTTCTTTTAATGTAGCTGCTGCTTCAGCAATAATTCCTTCAGTGGCTAATACGTTCAGGGTAGATGATTTCTGTGCCGGCAAGATTGTCTGGCTTTATATGCTTCCTTATGGCCTGGCCGCGTTGCTCTATGGTCCACTGGCCAGGAGCCTGGATTTCAAAAGGATACTCTTCTCTTGTATAGGCATCTTCTCTTTAGCCAATCTTCTGTCCGGTTTAGCCCCCAGTTTATATGCTCTTTTTGCCGCGAGGACTTTAGCTGGTATAGCCGGGGCAGCCATTATACCTTTAAGTCTAATCTTGATTGCTAAAACTTCTTCTTCTAGCGAGAGGGGCAAGAAGGTAGGGGGATTTTTTAGCCTTACTTTTACTTCTTCGCTTTTGGGCTTGTTTTTGAGCGGACTGATCCCTTGGCGCTGGATATTTTTACTACCGGCCATCGGGGCAGCGCTGGTTTGCCTGGGGATTTATCTCTATTTTCCTGATATTTCTCTAGTAAAAGAGAAGGTGAAGTTTAATTATCTTCAAGCGCTCTCTGACAGACGGGTCTTGCGTTTATTCCTTTACATATTCTCTATCAGTTTTTTTTACCACGGGGTAAGGCAGTGGCTGGGTGTCTATTTCTCTAAGATTTATGGTCTGGAGCAATTTCTCGTCAGTATGCTTTTGATCACCATACACTTAAGTGGAATTTTGGGTGAATCCCTAGGAGGGGTATTAGCCGATAGAGTGGGTAGAATAAGGATTGTTAATATTGGAGTTGTCTTAATGCTTGTTGCCCTCTTCAGCCTTCTATTCCAGAATATTCTAATCGTCCTTTTTGCTATTATGTTTATTT
>JAHIPW010000041.1 GCA_018903055.1 bacterium | reverse complement strand
GCCGGGGTGGAGAAGATCAGGGTATCGTCATAGTCAAAGCCCACCTTTAAATCTGCGATATTCACTCCAGCAACAGTAACTCCATAAACACAAATAACCGCTACGAGACTAATCTTGAGTTTCTTCTTCATCTTACTTTCCTCCTTTCTAGTCGCCGAAGCGCAGAATCTTTGCCGTCGAAGCGCCGAATTTCTTTCTGCGTTTCTATCTTATTTTCTGCGTCTCTGCGTCTACTTCTTTAATTTTTCAATTGTTGCCTTGATATCCTTAGAGCCGAAGACCCCCATTCCGCTTGCTAAGATATCTGCTCCCGCCTTAATCACCTCCGGGGCAGTAGTAGTATTTATGCCTCCATCCACCTCGATATCTACTTTTAGATTCCTCTTGGTTATCAAATCCTTCAACTCCCTAATCTTGGGGATTACTGCCGGGATGAATATCTGACCGGCAAAACCGGGATGGACGCTCATCACAGTAACCATCTCCACCTTCTCCAGAAACTCTTCGATGGCAAGAAGGGGGGTCTTGGGATTAATAGCTATCCCAACTTTTTTCTTTCCTTCTTTGATCAACCCGATTGCCTCTTCTATATTACCGCTGGCCTCAATATGTACTGTCAATATATCGCTTCCTGCCTGAAGAAAGGGCTTTACGAACTTCTGGGGATTATTGATCATAAGATGAACATCCAGGGGAAGTTCTGTTATCTTTCTTATTGCCCTCACTATCTCTGGGCCGAAGGTAATGTTGGGAGCAAAAGCCCCGTCCATAATATCGATATGGATCAGGTCGGCTCCGGCCTCTTCTAATCTCCTTATCTCCTCTTTCAAAGATGTAAGGTCCGCTGCCAATATAGAAGGCGCTATTTTAACCATAAATACCTCCGCTTTTCACTTTTCATTTTGCATTTTACATTTTGCATTTTGCAATTTGTTACCTGAGGGTCATCTCCCTCTCTAATTTACCATCGATATATATCTTGGCCCTTGCTCTTCCCATAATGGCAATGACCTCATCGATCTCCTTTCCCGGGGAGAGGAGAGCATTATAGACTTCCCTTTCACCCTGGGCATCGCTGACTACAATCTTTAACCTTTTAGGAAATAGGCCAGCGGGGACCACATAATGGAACATATAGTATCTTAATAGTCCCGTGGGGCGAGTCTGACTCTTTACGCTTATCACCAGATTAACAAGAGATTTCTCCTTTACCGGAAAACCAAAGCTCGGTGTCTGATTGAGGACTACCCCCTCCCTTAACTCCGGATCCACCTCATAAGTAATGCTGCCTGTCTGTAATCTTAAGTATTCTATGGTTCTCGATGCTCTCTCCAGGGATCTTCCAATGAGGTCTGGCATATAGAAGTAGGTGGGATAAGGTCCAAGGCTTACCAGTAGGTTTATCTCAGAACCCCTGTTCACCTCAATTCCTGGTTCCAGACTCTGGGCCATAATGGTGTCTTCTTCAATTAGACCAGAGTAGACTCTGGCAATTTTTCCTATCTTCAGGCCACTCTGGCGTAGGGTAATCCCTGCAGAGCGAAAACCCTTCCCCATCACCTCAGGAACGAATACTATCTGGGAACCTTTAGAGCTGATGACCCTAATCTCCCTTCCCTTCTTGACCCTGATTCCTGATCGGGGATCCTGAGAGATGATGTGCCCCTCTGGGATATGATTATCAAAGCGCCTCTCTGAGAGTTTTGGATTCAACCCTGCTTTGCTCAAAGTTTCCAGGGCAAGGGTTACCTCCTTTCCCCTGATATCCGGCACCTCAACCTCCTTCCCAGTAAATTTCATGAGGAGGAAGATGAATAGTATTCCCCCTAAGGTTATTCCTACAATCCTGAAGAATAGTTTTTTAATGTTCACCCCGCACCTTTTAACATATTCACCCCGCACCTTTTGCTATTCAGTTCCTTTTTCTTGCTTAAAGGTGCGGGGGTCATCTGCTTTGTCGTAGAATCAAGAGGCGAAGAAGCTGCATCACTGCCATGGCGGTAGCGGCTAAGTAAGTCAAGGCAGCGGCAGAGAGGACCTTACTCGCCCCAGAGATCTCCTCTTCCCCCAAATAATTCCCTTCCTTAAGCAAGACTAACGCTCTCTTTGAAGCATTCCTCTCTACGGGCAGGGTAACTATCTGAAAGATAACAGCAGCTGAAAAGAATAGAATGCCGACGTTCATCAAAAAGGCCAAGTTGCGGAAGAAGAAGCCGATGAAGAATAGAGGGAAGGCTAAGTTCGTTCCCAAAGCAGTGGCGGGAAAGATGGCATGGCGAATCCTTAAGGGCAGATAAGCCCTTGAGTCCTGAATGGCATGGCCCGTCTCATGGGCCGCAATCCCCAGGGCAGACAGAGAAGAACTATCATGGATGGGAGCAGAAAGGCGTAAGACTTTTGCTCTGGGGTCATAATGGTCGGTTAACGTTCCCGGAATTTTTTCAATCTTGATTTCACTTAAGCCATTCTCATCCAAGAGATTTCTTGCTGTCTGGGCCCCACTCCATCCTCTTTGGGAAGCAACTTTAGAATACTTCCGATAGGTGCCTTTTACCTTATGCTGGGCGTAGAGAGCCAGGATTAGGGCAGGAAGGAGAATGAGATAAGAATTGTAAAAACCCATTGTTTACCCCCGAATTCATTTAAATACTAAATTCTAATTTCTAAATCCTAAACAATTTCTAAATTCCAATTTTCAAAATCCAAAACTACTTTCGTTTGGAACATTTGAATTTTGGTCATTCGGATTTGTTTCGGATTTCGGATTTCGGATTTCGGATTTGTTACTTAGAATATCGCCTGTCTTTATCCTATATCCTGAGGCAAAGGAAGAGGCGCTCATCCTTTTCTTGCCCGGAGGCTGAACCTCCTTAATCAACAAGAACCCTTCTCCACAGGCCACAACCATTCCCTCTTTAGTAATATCTATCACTTTCCCCGGCCTTTTGAAGCCTGAAGCCTGAGGCTTGAGACCTGTAGTCTCTTCTGCCTTCCAAATCTTCAATAATTTTCCTGCAAAATAAGTATGCGCTCCGGGCCAGGGGTCCATAGCCCAAACGAGTCTTTCTATCCGGGAGGCAGACTCCTGCCAATCTATAAAACCATCTTCTTTCTTCAGTCTTGGAGCATAGGTCGCCTTTTCTTTATTCTGAGGTATCCTTGGCGCCTCTTTCCCCTCAATTTTATCGATGGTTTCTATCAATAATTCTGCACCCATCCCGGCCAATCTTTTGCTTAAGGTAGCGGTAGTATCATCCGCCCTAATCTTCTCTTCTCTCTGTAAAATAATATCTCCGCTATCCACCTCCTCGCTCAGATAGAAGGTAGTCACCCCAGTCTTCTCTTCACCAGCAAGAATAGCCCAGGGAATGGGAGCCGCTCCCCTATATTTGGGAAGCAAAGAAGCGTGAAGATTAATGCATCCGCACTTTGGTAATTTTAGAACCTCTTTTGATAAGATCCGGCCAAAGGCAACGATAACAATTAAGTCTGGAGAGATTTTTCTTAAAAGGTCAATAAATTCTGGATCATTTATATTCGATGGTTGATAGATATTCAGATTATGCCCTAAGGCCAGCTCCTTCACTGGGGATAAGGAGATATTCATTCCCCTCCCCTTCCTTCGATCCGGCTGGGTAATTATTCCTACAATATTATGTTTACTCTCAATCAAAGCTAAAAGAGAGGAGCAGGCAAACTCCGGGGTTCCCATAAAGATTATCTTCACCCCGCCCCTCCTTTCATATTCATCCTCGCCCCTCTCTGAGGGGCGGGATTTAAGTAAATAACTTTCATAAAAAAGACTCCATCACTCTAAGTTTTTCAGACTCAAGATTACCAATTCTATGAGGGGCGGGGTTCATTTTATCCTCTAAATTTTAAATGATACCATACTTTACGATAAAAATCAAATTGACTCCACCTCTTTTGAAAAGGTGCGGGGTTGACTTTTCTTTTATCTTTCGCTATACTTAAGATGTTTGTTTTTGCGTCTTTGTGGTTGCAACCACTAAACCACAAAAGTAAAAATAAAAACGCAGAAGTAAGACTTTTTGTGCTTTTCAGTTAGATTTAGTGCTTTTGTGGTTGCAAAGGAGGAGAAAAATGAAGAAAAAACTCTATCACGCCAAGTTGCCACCCTTGAATATGAGGGAGGGCATCGCCATCCAGATGAAATTTTACTGGGCGCGGAGAGACCCTACCAGACCCATCCATGAGCAGATGCTCACTGGAGGGGTAATTTCTAAGGTCCCGGGAACCGACCTTCATCCCCTATTCATCGACTACGATCGTATGTACATCGCCCAGGTACGAAAAGAAGTGAAGAAATTAATTAGGAAGTATAAGTTAGGAGATGCCTATCTCTTCTCCTCTGTCTCTGATTCCTTCCATGTTAAATTCTTCTACGACTGGTTTTCCCTTGATAGGATGGCAAAGATTGTCCAGAGCGTAGAAGAAGAGCCAGGATATCAGATCATTATGAGAAAGCAAGGACATACTACTCTAAGGACGTGTAGCAAGTGGGATAAGAAAATCCCGGAGTATAACGGAAAGATAAAATCGCCCTATCAGAAGTATAAGACGAAGAGGGAGCTGGATTGGGGAGATATGTTGAGAATGGCGGTCCTCACGCTCTTAGATATAAAGCACTTCAAGGTAATGGATCTCAGGAAGGGTAAGATATTAGGATTTACAGACAAGACGTATGAAAAATTAAAGAGGAAAGACTGTTCTCCCTGCATTGAGAAACTCAAGAGCATCATAGAGAGAGAGGCCTTCGACGAATACCCGGACAATCTCTTAGAAAGATGCCACAAGTGCCTCCGAAAATAATCGGCAATCGTATTTCGGTTACGCTGCTCGTTTCGTCTTACGTCTATCGGTTACGTTGAAAAATTAAATATCAAAAATTAAACATCAAAATTACAAATTAAAAATCAAAAATTTTGAAATATTTTACATTTTTATATGTCATTTTAATTTTTACACTTTGATTTTTAATATTACAGTATATCATCGATACGAGCCTCGCAACCGCAACCGTTTGACGTAAGTCGTTTTAGATAATTTTCTATTTTCTGCCTACTAAAGTAAAGCGACGGGATCGACATCTACTCTGATGAAAACGTTGCTGTAACGGGTGAGGGACTTTTCCTTTTTTAGTATGGGGCGCAGGACCCTCCTCAGGTTTTCAATATTTGCTCCTTTTAAGGCCACCTGCCACCGATATTGTCCCTTAACCCGGGCCAAAGGAGCAGGAGAGGGACCGAGTATCTGGACCTTCTCCTCTTTTTTTGCCTTTATCAGGGCACTCGCCAGATGAGAGGCCACTTTCTGGGATTGTTTCTCCACGTTACTCCTCACCAGGATATTGATTAAATGCGTAAATGGAGGATAGGAGAGTTCTTTTCTATATTCTATCTCCCGATTATAGAAGGAGTCGTAATCTCCAAAACAGGCCTCCCTTATGCCATAGTGTTCCGGGGTATAAGTCTGGATGACTACCTCATCCGGAAGGCTCCCCCTTCCCGCTTTTCCCCCGACCTGGGAAAGAAGGGCAAAAGTCCTCTCCGTTGCCCGGAAATCGGGAAGATTCAGGGCAGTATCTGCAGAGACTACTCCCAATAAGACCTTGCCTTTAAACTCTAATCCTTTAAGCACCATCTGGGTTCCCACCAAAATATCTACTCTTCTTTCCTCAAATGCTTTAACCATTCTTTGGTAAGAACCTTTCTTTCTGGTAGTATCAGTATCCATGCGCATTACTCTTGCTTTAGGGAATAATTTTCTAATTTCCTCCTCGACCCTCTGGGTACCAATGCCGAAGGGTCTCATATAGTATCCCCGACAGTTGGGGCAGATATTGGGGACTTTAATAGAATAATTACAGTGGTGGCAGCGCAGAAACGCTTGTGGAAAGTGATAAGTCAGAGATAAATTACAGTTAGGACAGCGCAGCACCAGTCCACACTCCCGGCAGAGAATGAAGGAAGCAAATCCTCTTCTATTCAAAAATAGAATGACCTGACCCTTTCCCTCCAATCTCTTTCTCATTCTCTCCTGAAGCTCTAGGGAAAAGATGCTCCGATTCTTCTTCTGGGTCAATTCCAGGCGCATATCAACTAATTTGATTTCAGGAAGTTTTCTTTTATCGATGCGCTGGGATAATCTCACCAATCGATAATTTTCATTTTTAACCTCATAATAGGACTCTAGGGTGGGAGAACCACTCGATAGGATTACTGTAGCTCCAGACTCTCTTGCCCTCCTTAAGGCTACTTCCCGAGCATAATATCTGGGAACCTCTTCCTGCTTATAGGAAGTTTCTTCTTCTCCATCGATGATGATTAGGCCCAGGTTTTTCACGGGAGCGAAGATAGCCAGGCGGGTGCCAATAATGACATTCGCCATCCCTTTCTTTATCCTCTGCCACTCATCATAGCGCACTCCGGGCGATAACTCACTATGTAGTATCCCCACCCTATCGCCGAGACAGGATGTGAGGCGGGCAAATGCTCTTGAGGCGAATATGATTTCAGGATAGAGAAGGATGGCTCCTCTGCCCTTTGAGAGAGAGTGGGTAATGGCCTCTAAATAGATTCTCTCCTTGCCGCTTCCCCTGGGCCCCTGCAATAGAATGACCTCACCTTTCTTTTCGCTGATGCTTTTTTTTATTACTCCTAAGGCCTTCCGTTGCTCATCAGTCAACTTTAATTTTTCAATCTCTTTCTCTACCCTTCCAATCTCTTTTGCCCTGCGCCTCACTTCTTTAAGAACGTAATCCAAGAACCCCTTTTCCTTTAGACTTTTAATGGTAGCGGTTGATGTTCTTGCTTTCTCTGCCAATTGAAGAGGGGTCATTTCTTCTTTGCTTTCTCTCAATATCCTCAAGGCCTGGGCTTGCTTGGGAGCCCCCTTTTCTAACTTTTTAAGCATCTCCTCTGAGATTTCTTTGGCCTTTACCATTCTGATTATCTTGGGCTTGACCAGCCTCTCCTTCAATACCAGTCTGCTCTCCACCAAACCTTTCTTCTCCAGGGCATTTACTGCAGAATAGACCCCTTTCTTCTTTACCCCGCTCCTCTGTAAGGGGCGGGGTTCACCCCCGCTCCTCTTTAGAGGGGCGGGGTTCATCCTTTTCATAATCTCTTCCAGACCCATCTCCTTTTTTTCTTCCAGAATTTTCAAGACCTGAGCCTGGTCAAAGGACTTTTTTTCTATCTCGGGAATGACTTTGACTAAGTCAAAATCTTTTAATCTAACAACCCTTCTACTCTCTATCTTCGTCCCGATGGGCAGAACAGCCTCAATCACCTGTCCCCAGGGAGAAAGATAATAATCTGAGACCCATTTAGTGAGTTTCAACATCCGGGGGGAAAGAACCGGCTCTCGATCAATGACATCTATGATCTCTCTTATCCTATCCGTAGGGGGTTCCTCGATAAATCCCACAATGTATCCCGTTATCTGGCGGGAGCCGAAGGGGATGAGGACCCTCTTCCCCAGGGCCGTCTCTTCTTCCAGATGAGAGGGGATGGCATAGTGAAAGAGCCTATCTATAGGCAGTCCCACCACCACCTCAATGTACTTACTCATTTCTTATGGCCTCTGGT
>JAHIPW010000040.1 GCA_018903055.1 bacterium | reverse complement strand
TTACGCTTTTACCGGGGGTAAGATAGAGGGAAGATGTAAATACTGTGGGGCGAAGATATCCGGTGTCTGGGAACCACAGAGGACACAGAGAAAACCACAGAGAACACAGAGGTGAAGAAGAAGGTTTTAGTTGGGATGAGTGGGGGAGTGGACTCTTCTGTGGCCGCTCTTCTCTTGAAGGAGAGGGGATACGAGGTTGTTGGGGTGCATCTCAATCTGGCCTGTGCTCTGAATGCAGAAGAGCCTGCCAGAAGCATGGCCTCTAAGTTAGATATCCCCTTCTACTCTCTCAATCTCAAGAAAGAGTTTGAGAAAAAGGTGATCAACTACTTTACAAGAGAATATTCTAAGGGCCGCACCCCTAATCCCTGTGTTGTCTGTAATAGGAAGATAAAGTTTAAGGCTCTCCTGAAAAAAGCAAAGGAACTGAAAGCGGATTATATCGCCACCGGCCACTATGCAAAGGTAACCTACGATAAAAAAAGAAAAAGGTATCTATTAAAGAAGGGAAGAGATAGAAAAAAAGACCAGTCCTATGTCTTATGCATTCTGAATCAAAAGCAACTGAAGCATACCTTGTTTCCTTTGGCCAATTTCACTAAAGAAGAGGTTAGAAAAAAAGCAAGGGAACTGGGAATTCACAACAGACCATCCAGTCAGGAGATATGTTTCGTCCCGGACGCAGATTACCGCAGATTCCTCGGAACGCAGATTACCGCAGATAGATTAAAGGAAGGGTTGATTGTTGATAGGGAAGGGAAGGTCTTGGGAAAACATAAGGGGATCGCCTTCTATACCATTGGTCAGAGAAGATGGTTGGGAGTTGCCCTTGGAAAGCCTCTATATGTCGTCGCTATTGATAACAGCAAAAATGTAATTGTTGTGGGAAGTGAGAAAGAGATACTCAGAGATGAACTAATAGCAAGAGATGTTAACTGGATTGCCATCGATGGATTAAAGGGGTCCAGAAGGGTGAAAGCAAAGATAAGGTATCAGCATAAAGAAGCAGAAGCGACAGTCACCCCTCTATCTAAAAATAGGGTAAGGGTAAAATTTGAGAAACCCCAGAGAGCAATTACTCCCGGACAGGCAGTGGTCTTCTACGATAAGCCTGCCCGCCGAATCCGTCCGTCGAAGGCGGTCGGAGCAGGCGGGGATATTGTCCTTGGGGGGGGCTGGATCGTTTGATAAGAGGTGATCGGGTTATCGAGTTATCAGGTGATCGGGAAGTTCCTGATTCCCTGATGTCCTGATATCCTGATACCCCCATGAGGAGTAGGATGAAAATCAGGGCCTTAGCCTTATTATCTGGTGGGCTGGATAGCTCCTTAGCGGTTAAGTTAATTCAGGAGCAGGGGATTGAAGTTGAGGGGATAAGTTTTACTTCTCCCTTCTTTGGCCCAGAGAATGCCAAGAAAGCGGCAGAGGAACTGGGGATCAATCTCTATATCAGAGATGTATCAAGCGAGATATTGGAGATCATTAAGAACCCCAGGTATGGCTATGGGAAGAATATGAACCCCTGCATCGACTGTCACATCCTGATGGCCCAGAAGGCAAAGGAAGAGATGCTCGAAGCAAAGGCCTCCTTCATCATCAGTGGAGAGGTAGTGGGGCAGCGACCGAGGTCCCAGAATAAGCAAATCCTGGAAGCCATAGCAAAGAGAGCAGATATTTTGGGAAAACTTCTAAGACCCCTTTCTGCTAAACTCCTACCAATTACAGACCCAGAAAAAAGAGGATCGATTAATAGAGAGAAGTTATTGGCCCTTTCTGGAAAGAGCCGAAAGCCCCAACTGGAGTTAGCCAGAAGATATAATCTGAAGGAGTATGGGACTCCAGCAGGTGGCTGTCTTTTAACAGATTCCATATTTTCCAGACGCCTGAAGGACCTCTTGGAGCATAACGAATATACCTTAGATAATATTCTACTCCTCAAATTGGGAAGACACTTCAGGTCCTCAACTGGATTAAAGATTGTAATTGGAAGGAATAAGGAAGAGAATAAGAAGCTGAAGGCTCTCGCTAAGGGGGGAGATGCCTCTTTCAATGTGATAGGTCACAAAGGACCCCTGGCCATTGTTCGGGGAAATTTGCCTGCCCGCTCGTGCCCCGCACCTGCCCGCCGAAGCTTCGGCGCAGGCGGGGAGGCAGGCGGGGATGCGGAGACTTTAGAAGAGGCGGCCTCTCTCTGTGCACGATATAGCGATGGAAAAGAATCCCCCAGAGTAAAGGTAAGTTATAAGAGATTGCCAGATGGAAAGATTAAATCTATAATTGTAACCCCAGTCGATGCTACGGAGTTGGGAATCACCAGGATCTAATGATAGATAAAGGACGGAAGAAGAAAAAATAATTAAATATATTGAAATCAGAAGAGAAAGATTATATAATATGATAGAAGATTTAGTCTAACAAATTATGTCATAGGAGGAGGAGCGGGATGAAACTGGATGAGATCATCATAACCGAGGCGATAATAGAAACTTTTACCAAGAAGTTTAGGGATTATTTGTCTTCTGATGTGGCCATTGCTGGTGGAGGACCAGCGGGCCTTTGCGCTGCTTACTATCTTGCCAAAGCAAAGAAAAAGGTAGTTCTATTCGAGAGGAAGTTATCTGTTGGTGGCGGCATGTGGGGTGGGGGGATGATGTTCAACAGCATCGTTGTCTGCTCTGAAGGCAAGAAAATCTTGGATGAGTTCGGAATTAGAAATAAAGAATATAAGAAGGGATACTATGTGGCGGATGCCATTGAGGCCGTGACCACTTTAGCTTCTAAGGCGGTTAAAGCCGGGGCCCAAGTTTTTAATCTCATGAGCGTAGAAGACGTTGAGATGAGGAAGGATAGGGTAACGGGCTTTGTCCTAAACTGGAGTAGCGTGGAATTGGCAAATCTCCATGTCGATCCCATGACAATAAGGGCGAAGTTTCTAGTAGAGGCTACGGGCCACCCCTGCGAAGTAGCCAAGATTATCCAAAGGAAGTTGGGGACAAGATTAAAAACCAGAACAGGAGGGATTGTTGGTGAAGAGCCCATGTGGGCCGAGGTTGGGGAGAGGGCCATTGTCAAGAATACTAAGGAGTTCTATCCTGGGGCCTATGTGGCCGGAATGGCGGCCAATGCCGTCTTCGGTGGTCCGAGAATGGGTCCCATTTTCGGAGGGATGCTTTTATCTGGAAAGAAGGTTGCCCAACTTATAGCAAAGAGAATATGACCCCCTGTTACCCTTGTATCCCCTGTGCATTAATTATTGACAAAATTTATAGGATGTAATATCTTATTAGAGGTGGAATAAATGTTTAAAAGAATAGCTGAAGATATCAGGACGGTCTTCGATGAGGATCCAGCTGCGAGGAATCTCTTGGAGGTTCTATTCTGCTATCCTGGCCTCCAAGCCCTCTGGTTCCATCGGATAGCCCATTTCTTCTGGAATCACAGGCTGCGTTTCTTAGGAAGATTTGTCTCCCAAATCAGTCGCCATCTAACAGATATTGAGATCCATCCTGGGGCGAGGATTGGAAGAAGGTTCTTTATCGATCATGGCTCGGGAGTGGTCATCGGTGAGACGACAGAGATAGGAGACGATGTCTTACTCTATCAGGGAGTAACCTTAGGAGGAACAGGGAAGGAGAAGGGGAAACGCCATCCCACCATCAGAAATAAGGTGGTAATTGGTGCGGATGCCATTGTCTTAGGGGCCATAGAGATTAGTGAGGGGGCGCGAATCGGTGCCGGCTCTGTGGTAGTAAAGGACGTTCCTCCGGGAGCGGTAGTGGTTGGTGTTCCGGGAAGGGCGGTGGAGAGGCCCAAGGTGAAGCCCAGAATCGACTTAGAACATGGAAGACTTCCCGATCCGGTGGCCGAGGCGGTCAATATCCTCTTAGAAAAACAGGAGAAGTTAGAGAAAAGAATAGAGAAACTGGAAAAGAAGAAGAGATGATTTATTCCGATATAACAAAGACCATTGGCAAGACCCCTTTAGTAAGGTTGCATAGAATAACTAAAGGATTAGGGGCTGAGATAGCGGCCAAGTTGGAGTTCTTCAACCCTTTAGGAAGCGTAAAGGATAGGATTGGGGTGGCTATGATTGAAGCAGCAGAGAAAGAGGGAAAGATTACTCCGGGAAAGACAACTCTCATTGAGGCTACCAGCGGCAATACGGGCATTGCCTTAGCCTCTGTTTCTGCTTCTCGGGGCTATAGACTGGTACTCACTATGCCTGAAAACGTGAGCCAGGAGAGAAGAAAGATTCTTTCTTCTCTGGGCGTGGAAATAGTCTTGACCCCGAAAGAGAAAGGGATGGGAGGAGCCATCGAAAAGGCAAGAGAATTGGCGAAAGGGGATCCCAATTCTTTCATTCTGAATCAGTTTGAAAATCCAGCCAATCCTAAGATTCATGAAAGAACTACTGGACCAGAGATCTGGGAAGATACCGAAGGAAGGATAGATATCTTAGTAGCCGGGGTGGGCACGGGGGGGACGATTACCGGTACCTCACGCTATCTAAAGAAAAAGAAGCCAAACATTAAAGTAATCGCTGTCGAGCCCGCTTCTTCTCCTGTCCTCTCTGGAGGGACGGCCAGTTCCCATAGAATTGAGGGAATTGGCGCGGGATTCATCCCCAAGGTTCTGGATAGGTCATTGATTGACAAGGTCTTTCAAATAAGCGATGAGGATGCTTTTAAAACGGTCAGAAGACTGGCAAGGGAAGAAGGTATTCTGGGAGGAATATCGTCTGGCGCTGCTGTCCATGCTGCCTTAGAGGTGGGAAGAAGAATTAAGAATAAGGGAAAGTTAATTGTTGTTATTTTACCAGATACGGGAGAAAGATACCTGAGTACTGAATTATTTAGTAGTAACCAGTAACCAGTTATCAGTGATCGGTTATCAGTAAAGAAAGGCCGAAATCAGTTATCCGAAATCTGAAAACCGTAGGGAAATCTAAAATCAGCCCGCCCCGCTTCGCGGAGCGAGGCCGGGGAAAACTGTTTTCCGTTCTCTGTTTTCCCCACTGATTTCTGTTTTCTAACAACCGATTTCCGTTTTTTTACTAGTCACTGATTACTAATAAAGAGACTATAGAGAGGTTCAAAAAATGGCCAAGACAATAAAAGAGATAAATGAGAGAATAAAGAAGGGCAAAGCGGTCGTAGTCACTGCTGAAGAGATCATAGATCTGGTGAAGAAAAGAGGAATGAAGAGATGTGCCAGAGAGGTGGATGTAGTGACTACCGCTACCTTTGGACCCATGTGTTCCTCTGGTGTCTTTATCAATTTCGGTCATTCTAAGCCAAAGATTAAGGTGGGAGGGGGCAGGGTCTATCTAAACGATGTCCCGGCCTATGGAGGCCTGGCAGCGGTGGATATCTACCTTGGGGCCAGCGCCTTACCAGATGATGATCCACGCAATAAGGTCTATCCCGGGGAGTTCAGATATGGGGGAGGACATGTTATAGAAGAACTGGTAGCAGGGAAAAATATTAGGTTGAAAGCCTCGGCCTATGGAACAGACTGCTATCCCAGGAAGGAACTGGAGAGAATGATTAATATTAAAAACCTGGATAAGGCCATTTTATATAACCCAAGGAATGCCTATCAGAACTATAATGTGGCCGTCAACCTATCGGATAGGGTGATCTATACCTATATGGGTATTCTGCAACCGAGACTGGGGAATGCCAACTACTGCTCTGCTGGCCAGTTAAGTCCTCTATTCAATGACCCTTACTACGAGACCATTGGCATCGGAACCAGTATCTTCTTAGGAGGAGGGATAGGGTATGTGGCCTGGAGTGGAACCCAGCATAATCCCAAGGTGAGGAGAACCTCTAAAGGCATTCCGATATCGCCTGCCGGGACCCTGGCCCTAACCGGGGAACTGAAGAAGATGAGCCCCAGGTGGCTGAGAGGAACCTCCTTTACTGGATATGGGACTACCTTGACTGTAGGAGTAGGGATACCGATACCTATATTGAGTGAGAGGATATTGAAATTCAGCACAATAAAGGATTCTGAGATATATGCCCCGGTCATCGATTAT
>JAHIPW010000039.1 GCA_018903055.1 bacterium | reverse complement strand
CTCTCTCCCCAGGAACTCTTTGCTCTCTTTAAGGCAGCCAGGGAGATTCCGACTGTCCTGAGTCTAAA
Source organism: bacterium (assembly GCA_018903055.1). Lineage (GTDB taxonomy): Bacteria > UBP18 > UBA7526 > UBA7526 > UBA7526 > DRGV01. The sequence goes on along the minus strand of JAHIPW010000039.1, from coordinate 7,235 downwards.
AGAGGCCCTGAGGCTCAGTGCTCAGACTATCTCTGACATCATGAAGGTCTCGGAACTCATCATCTTTTTGAAGAGTGAGAAGACCAGGGAATTGAAGGCCAGAATGGGCTATGATATGAGTGGTCCCATGAGTGAAGAAGCCTTGGCGGATATCAAGGTAAAGGAAGGAAGGGGGGAGGTTTGGATGGCCTCTGAGTTTGGAACCTCCTCTCTCGTAGATACCCCCAAGCCGGGAAGTGGAATCGTCTCTCCCTTGGTGAGTAAGGGAAAGACCATTGGGGTGATTGAGATCAGGAACCGGCTATCTGGAGAGTCTTTCCAGGAGAGGGACCAGCTCCTCTTGGAACTCCTGGGAAGCCTGGTGGCTACTTCCCTTGATAAGGCACAGGCCATAGAGGAAAGAAAGTAAGTCACTCGACTTTTGCAAATTTGCCGTTCATCGTCAAACGGTTGCGGTTGCGAGGCTCGTTTCGGTTATCGTCTATCGTCGTTCGTAACAAGACGTATACCGAAAGACGAAAGATGTAAAAGTCCAGTAAGCAAGGAGAGTAGCCCCCTATAGAAGCCCAGTCAGGCCCCGTAGATACGAAGTTATCAACTCCGTTGGAAGTTAGGGGTAGCTAAAGAAAAGGGGGAGAAATCCCCCTTTTTAAGTATCGATAATAGTCAGACTAAAGGGAAGGGAAATGATTCGCTTTGAGAAGATAATACCCCTCATTGGAAAGTTTATCAGTAATCTTTTCCTCCGGGGAGCGGTGAGATTAAGTTATTCCAAAATCAGTACCTACAGTCAGTGCCCCTTAAAGTATAAGTACCAGTATATTGAGAAAAGACCCACCAAGCCCAGCCTTTACTTAGACTTTGGTTCCACCATCCATAATACCCTAAGAGATTATCACAGAGACTGTGATCCTAAGAAAGCTAAGTTAGAGGATCTGATGGCTACTTATCACAGGAACTGGATCGCTACGGCCTATAAGGATAAAGAGGAAGAAGAGGCCTTCAGAGAACGCGGTAGGGGCATCCTGAAGGCCTACTATGAGAAAGCCAAGGTAGACCCCAATCGGGTCCTCTATCTTGAGGAATTCTTTAAGGTAAAGATCGGAGATTATGAACTGGTGGGAAGGATAGACCGCGTAGATAGGCTTCCCGATGGAGGGTGGGAGATCATCGATTATAAGACCTCCCGTAAGATCAAGGATGAGAGTGAATTGGAGAGCCCCCTCCACCCCACTGAGGTTCAGGAGACCCTACAGCTCGATATCTACCACATTGCCTGCCAGGAGAACTGGAGAAGGGAACCGAAGCGGCTCTCCATCTACTATCTCGCTGCCCAGGAGAATGGTCAATATCGACCGCGCAAGGTGAGCGTCTCCCGTATTGGGGGAGAAGCCCAGAGAATAAAGGCCCTTAAACGGGCCATTCATAATATCGCCCAGGGCATCCAGAAGGAGGACTTCTCGCCCAAGACCGGTCCCCTCTGTGGCTGGTGCGATTATAAGGAGACCTGCCCGGAGTTTAAGGAGATCCCGGATGCTAAAGAAAGACTGCGCCTCAGTTACTCCAAGATGAGTATGTTCCAGAGATGCCCGGCACAGTACCAGGCGGTCTATATCGATAAGATTCCCATGAAGCCCAAGTTCTTCTTCTCCTTTGGCTCCAGCATCCATACTACCTTTGAGGAGTTCTATGCCTATGACGGTCTCTTCACCACCCCTCCCCTGCGCTACCTCTTGAAACTCTATAATAAGCACTGGATTCCGATCGGTTATCGGAATAAGGAAGAGGAGAGGAGGTACTATCAGGACGGGCTGAAGATGGTGAAGGATTACTACCAGAAATTCATTAAGAAAGGCTTCCAGCGAGCCAGGTATTTAGAGAAATACTTTGAATTACCCATTGGGGAGAAGGCCATCATGATTGGTTATATGGACCGGGTGGACGAACTCCCCGATAGTAGTCATATATTAATCGATTACAAGACCGAGCCCCGCCAGCCCACTCAGGAGGACTTGGATAACGACCTCCAGTTTACCACCTACTACTGGGCGGCTCCTATTGTTTTAAACTTTACCTTCGATCACTTATACTTCGATTACCTGAGGTTTGGCAAGCGATTGGAGACCAAAAGAACCCAAGAGGATATTGATAGACTCATCATTACCGTGGACCAGGCGGCAGAGGATATCCGCCGGGCCACGGAACTGAACGACTTTCCCAGAAAGATAAATAAATACTGCGTAAGCTGCGACTTAGAATGCCCCCTGAAGGAAGAAGCAATAAGGCTATACGGAAGCCTGGAGGTCTAAAAGAGATTTCTGAAAAAGTCCGAAAAGTAGGGATTGCAGTGATATTGAAAGTGTAGAACCTCGATCCCATTGGCGATTTCATCACCATAATTATTAGTTTAAATCTGTGTAATCAGAGGGCTCTGAAACTTTTTTCAGAGACCTCAGGAGGAAGAAATGCGTACCATGGAGCGTCGAGATATCCTACGTCTCTTTTTAGTCACCTTCCTGGTCGGTTCTATAGTATTAATCGTGGCCAAATTTAAGAGGGACTTTGCTTACGATATAAAGAGCAACCTGCGTAGTAACCGGGGCTACTATCCCGCAGTTCAGGTAGAAAAATGAGCCAAGCAAGTTGTCTCTTTCTTCGTTAACACTCAGAAATAAGAAAGCCTTTCGCTGCCGCCCAAGAACCTTGTTTCTTCATTACTACTCAGAAATAAGAGAATACGAGGATAAGAAAATAATTGGTAGTTGGGTTAGGGCAAAGTAGTGAGTTTGGTAGTTGGGCTCGCCCCGTTAGAAGTCCTCAACAAAGTTGAGGCAGACGCCTCAGGCGTCTTACTTCTAACGGGGTAAAGGTTAGGTGTTTAAAGACCAACTACCTAACCCAACAACCCTTCAGATCCCGAGGATCTTTCCCTCGACCCTGAGGGGTCTCGGGACGAGAACCCGAATGGGCAGGATCCGAGGGGCTAAACTAACAACCTAACCTTAACCGTAACCCAATGACTTATTAACGTATTCACGTATTAATTTGTCAACTTATTCACTTATCAACTTATTCACTTATCAACTTATCAACTTGTTAACTATCCGAGCAAAGCGAGGACGAGATGGTTGAGGCCTATGGGATGATAAAGGCAGCAGAAGAGAAACCGGCCGGTAGGGGGATGGGATTAAGAGAAAGAAAGATAATCCTCTTCTGCTGGATCTTCATCTTAGGGGTGGCCGTGGCCACAGCCTTCTTCCATGGGGTCAGCTTTCGGGACTGGGAAATTATTCTTCCCGAATCCTTCCTCATCCTCCCCCAATATCTCCCCATTGCCTGGATCACTATTGCTATTCTGGCGGCCCTGACCGCCTTTTTCTTTTATAAAGATAAAGCAGCAGCGGCTGTGCTCCCCGAGGCTCCCCCTACCCCAGAGAAACCTCCAGAACTTTCTCCGGCAAGAATGAAATGGACCACCCCTTCATTGGTTATCCTTGCCCTCCTCTTGGGTATCGCCTGCTATACCAATAAAGTAGATACCTCCTCCCCCCATCATCTGAACCGTTTCCTGAGCAAGGACTGGGGAGATAAGAGGGTGGTCATTGGGAAGATCTGGAAGGAGCCCGAGGTAAGGTATCATACCGATCCGGAAACCGGAGAGATGGTGGAGAAAGATACCTATCTCATCCTCCGACCTTCTAAGATTCAACGCGAACCCCCGGATGGCCCCTTTGTTGAGAAGGTTAAAGGGGATATACTGGTAAAGATCTCTCCCATGATTGGAGAGGTCTATAGAGAGCTATCTCCATCCGAGGCCCTGGGCTATACCGTCAAGTTACACGCCCCCCTATTTGCTGAGCAACCGGCTAACAATCCGGGAGGCTTTGACTATAAGAAATACCTGATGGACAGTGGGATCTATGCCCAGTCCCCACTCACCTTTCCCAGCCGCTGGGCCCCTCCCATTGAGATTCTGAATGAGACCAGAGGGAGGCTCTGGGTAGAGACCGCCCTGATCATTAAGAAGAAGATGCTTGCCGTCTTCAAGAAGACTATGCCTTATCCGGAGAGCGCTTTCCTGGGTGGGGTTACCCTGGGTCTGCGTCATGGATTAATAAAGCTCCACCGTTATCCCTGGTCTCCCTTAAGCGTGGAGGACGCTTTCCGCCATGCGGGAACCATCCATGTCATAGCGGTCTCCGGTCTCCACGTAACGGTAATCGCTGGCCTCCTCTTCGGCCTCTCTCTTCTCCTGTTCAAGTCGAGAGAGAAAGCAGCGGCCTTCACCCTCTTCTTCATGATATTCTTCGCTCTCATGATCTTCACCGCCCTTACCGGCGCCCGCCCCTCCACCATGCGCGCCTTCATCATGGCCTCCATCGTTCTTCTCCTCTGGGCAATGGGCACTGGCCTGCGTTACTCCCTTCTTTTGGGCATCCCCATTTCCGCTACTCTCATCCTCATTTACAACCCGCTGTTTTTGACCGAGGCCAGTTTTACCCTCTCCTTTGGCGCTGTTCTATCCTTAGGACTAATTACCGCTCCCACCATGAAGTATCTGAGGAAACTGAAAGGCCTTCCATCTGTAACCCTCTTAGTCATTGCCTTCATCTTTCCCCTTATCTCCTACTTCCAAAAAGAGGCCTTCAAGGAACTCTACACTATGGGACAGTTCATCATCTTTGCTTTTTTACTTCTTGTAGTCTCCTATATCATCCAGAAGCGCCATCACTTTGCGGGGTTACGAAAGGTAGCGAATATCATTCTCTATCGCGAGAAGCAGGGAGGCTTTAAGAGCATAGAGGAACTTGCCCAGGTTCCGGGCATGGATAGAGGAACTTTCCAGAGACTCAAGGGAAAGATAGAGAATATTACTACCATTTCCTCTTATGCCTTAGGGAATTTAATACGGGGAGGACCCCTCTTCAGGTTCGGCTTAGGTGATGGGAACCTTCGCTTCGTTCTCGCCCAGTGGTTCTTCGCCTTCCTCTGCGCCCAGGTAGCCATCAACTTAGGGATGATGTTCCCCCTCTCCCTCTATTACTTCAAGCACGTTCCCTATGCCGGCCCCTATGCCAACTTCATGGCCATTCCTCTCATTACTACCATCATTCCATTGGGAATAATGGCCGGTGTCTTAGGGATGATCATCCCCTGGTTGGGCCAGTACCTGGCCCTGCTCATCAATGCCGGCAACTGGCTCCTGGTTAAACTCTTTTTATGGCTCTCCTATGCCGCCACCAATATCTTCCGCTACCCCTTTGAGAAGACCCCTACCGTCTATCAGTTGACCAGTTATTTTTCTCTTGTCCTGGTCTATGTCTACTTCGATGACCTGCACCAGAAACTCACCTGTCCAGATCTTAAGAGTATCGAGAAAGAGATGAAGGGAAAAGAGACCCAGGCCGAATTTTCTGAAGAGATAGAAAAACTTAAAGAGAAAAGAAAGGGATTAGTCAGAGGAAGGATCTGCGCCTGGATCGTGGTGGGACTGGTTGTTCTCCTCTTCTTCATCGCTTCTCTATCTGCCCAGAGAAAGCCGGTTTTGAAGGTCCTCTACCTCTCCGTGGGATACGGGGACTCCATCCTCATTCAGACCCCTGAGGGAAAGAATATCCTCATTGATGGGGGATACCGCAGCCCCACCTGGGATACGGGAGAGAGGTACATCGCCCCGGTCTTGGTGAAGGAGGGGATTAAGAGATTGGATGCCGTAGTGCTCACTAATCCCAGCTTAGAGCATATGGGAGGACTGATATCCATCCTTAAGAACTTCGAGGTCAACCAATTCATCGATAGCCTGGGTCCCGGCCAGGCGAGCCCGGATATGTCCTATGACGAATTTCTCACTCTTATGAATGAGAAACATTTTTTGGAGAATAGAGATGAGCCCGCTACCCGCCAGACCTATGAAACCTATCTGGAACTCCTGAGAGTCCTGAAAGAGAGGATGGTCGTCCATAAGAAGGGGACCTATGGAACAATCATTGCTAAGGAGAGATTTCGGGGTCGAGATTTAGAACTCTATATTCTGAACCCCATGGAGCCCAGGATCGAAAATGCCTACTCCAACCTTTCGGCCAATTCCATAGTGATGAGGCTCATCTATGGGAATAATACCTTCCTATTTACCTCCAACCTTGGCCCGGAGGGAGAAGCGAGATTGGTGGCTTCCGGGAATGTCTTAAGAGGCGACATCCTGCAGATCCCGGCTCATGGGAGCCTCCTTTCCAGCACCCCTAATTTCCTGAGGGCGGTCAACCCCCGGGTCGCGGTTCTTTCTTATGGAAATGCCAAGCTCTCTGGACGGGATAAGAGAGAGGCCAAACGACTCGAGAAGGAGATGCAAGAGACCTTAGCTAAGTATCGAGGAGAGGTGGAGAAGTACTATACTACCGACCGCTACACGGAAAGTAAGGATATGGCGGTCATTATCACCTCTGATGGAAAAAGATATTGGATAGAGAGTATGCGCAGTCGCTCACGGCATGAGAGACCATTAGTTCTGAAAGGTAGTTAGAAGCATAGGAGTTACACGGATGGGCACAGATACTTTAGTTCGGAGTTAACAGTTCGGAGTTCGGAGAGTATTACGGATGGGCACGGATTGAATCAGTGCTAATCCGTGTTCCAAATCTGTGCTAATCTGCTTGCCCTGCACCTTTTAAATATTCAGAATTTCTTGAATACTTAAATAATGCCTTTATGAATGCTAAAAAGGTGCGGGGTGAAATTGCCGAACGAAAGTGAGGTCTATCTTATATGAATTTTATTACTCTTATGAGTTTTGGGATGATACTGGTCATCCTCTTCCTGCTCCTTGAGAAGAGACTGTTTGAGAAGGAGGTGGAGATGTCCAAGATCCTTTCTACCAAGAAGGGGGAGAATGTCCAGTCCTCTGGTGAGGTGGAGATTGCCGACTGGCTCTTTGAGCATAATATTGAATACGAGTATGATCAGGAAAAAGAGATTGCCTCTAAGTTCATTCGTCCCGACTTCTATCTTCCCAAGGAGAATATAGTCATCGAATACTGGGGAATCATGACCGATCCCGCCTATAGACGAAAGAGGGAATGGAAAGAAGGCCTATATCGCATTGAATGAGTGACTCTCATCTCCATCGAGAATATAGAGAGTATTGACAGTATCCTCTCTTCCTCCCTTGAGAAAGAAGGAGTGTAAGATAAATGTCTTTTTCTTCTGGCCAGAGACTAATAGTCATCATCCTCTTCCTG
>JAHIPW010000038.1 GCA_018903055.1 bacterium | reverse complement strand
ATAAAAGCAGGAAAATAACGAAGGTCCCGATTAATATTGAAGAGCCGATTATTGATTATATGCCTAAATATGTTCAACTTGAGGTCAAGAAGAAAGCGCCGGTAAGAAAGGAACCTTCTACTGGTTCAGATGTTCTTACCGAAGTCAGTGAAAAGACAGTTCTTATGGCAATAGGAGAAAAAGATAAATGGTATTATCTGGAAGGCGGTGGCTGGATTTATGGCGATGTGGTAGAAGAGAAAGAAATCGGGATTAGAGAAGTGGTTTCAAAACCGGTAGAGGTTATACCAGAGGGAGGAGGAAAGGGTCCACAGATAGTAGAAGAACCTGTTGATGTCGATGTCGATATCCCAGAAGGGGACACTGAACTTAAAGATAGTCTCTGTGTCATCTTCGGGATTGAGAAATATAGGTACGCGCCAGAAGCAACTTTTGCTAATAGGGACGCTGAAATATTCTGTGAATATGCAAAGTCGGTATTCGGGATTCCGAAAAGCAATATCTATAAGCAAACTAATGAGGGCGCTACCAAGGGTGAGTTCGATAAGGTGTTTGGCGAGAAGGGGTGGATTGAAAAGAGGATAGTCAAAGGTAAATCGGATGTAATTATCTATTTTTCTGGGCACGGTGCACCTGATGTAAAGACAAAGAAAGCATATCTTATTCCCCATGATATTGACCCCAATTACGTATCGAATGCCTATTCGCTTGAGGATATCTACCGGAATCTTTCCCGGTTAGGAGCGAAATCCGTCACTATATTTTTAGATGCCTGTTTTTCGGGTCTGAGTAGGGAGAAGGAAGCCTTGCTTGCCGATGCCCGACCACTCAGGGTAAGACCGGGAAGCCCGGAGATCTATGAAAACATCACCGTCTTTGCCGCATCTACCGGGGAAGAGATTTCATCTTCCTACAGAGCAAAGAAGCATGGGCTATTCACCTACTATCTATTGAAAGGATTGCAAGGATATGCCGATCGGAACAAAGACAAGAAGGTAAGTGTCGGAGAGTTGTTTGATTACTTAAAGGAGAATGTCTCCAAAGAGGCAGGTTTTATGGACCGCGAGCAGTCTCCCCAACTCCTGGGAGGAGAGAAGGAGAGAGTAATAATCAGGTTGAAGTAGGAAAGTGGGCACAAGATAAACAGGGAGATGGGTAAGAAATCTTGAAATCTTCTGGAGTGCAATATGCGTTCAGTCTTTAAGGTTATTATTGGAATATTGGCTGTTTCTTTGATTAGCGGGTGTGCTTTCTTCTCTTTGAGGCCGGGATGGAAGCTGGCTGAGAGGTCCCAGAAGAAGAAGCCCACCTGGGTAACGAAGGAGAAGAAGGCGGATGATAAGTTCCTCTACTTCAGCGGGATGCGTACCAATGCGTTGCGATTAGAAGACGGGGAGAGCGATGCGGTAAAGAATGCAGCGCGAAAGATTGTGGAGTACTTCGGTCAGGAAGGGGTCATCCTCTATGAGCAGAAGAGGACGGAAATAGAGACCCAGTTACTGGATCAGGTTAAGTTTAAGGGGGCGGCCGCTGTTCGGGCAGCAAAACTACAGGAGATGTACTATGAGAAGTGGCAGAGCACGGCAAAGGATAAGGTCCAGTTCAGTTATGATGTCTATGTCTTAATAAGATATCCCATAGAAGAGTTGGAAAAGGAGAAGGCGGCTCAGAGGAAAAAGGCGATAGAGCTAACCAAGGGGGCCCTTGTCCTCTCCCAGAATGCTGAGAGAGACCTGGCCCAGGGAAGGGTAAGAGAAAGCATCTCTCAATATGCCAAAGCCCTGGACTTTCTATCCCGCGTAAATATCCTGGTGGATATTTCACCAGAGGTAAATAACGAGATGCTCAAGGCCGAGATAAGAGGTAACTTAGAAGGAATTATCTCTAAGATAAAGACTGAAGGAAAAGGAAGCGGTCAGGAGACTATAGTTAAAGGACCTCTTCAAGAGCCCCTCACCCTGAAGGTCAGTTATCAGGAAAAGGAAAAATCTATTCCAGTAAGAGGTCTTCCCATATCCTTTGAATTCGTAGAAGGAGAAGGGAACCTGCAAACTTTAACCACAACGGATAATAATGGTATAGCAAGATGTAGGGTGTGGCGAGTTGACTCATCCCTCAAGCCAAATGTAGTTGAGGGAGGGGTAGATGTGAAAAGACTTCTGGGTAAGGAGAAGGATGAGGAGATAGATGAGACCCTTTTAAAATTAGCCAGTCTCAAAGAGAGATATACCTTCAACTCCTATCTTCCCAGAGAGAAGAAGGTCTTCTTTGTCAAGGTTATAGAGAGGAACTTAGAAGAGAGGGTCACCCCTTCTCT
>JAHIPW010000003.1 GCA_018903055.1 bacterium | reverse complement strand
TGCAGATGGTATCACCGCTATTAACACGGTTCGCGCCCTCACTGAAATTGGACTGGACGACTATGTCCCTGAACCCAATGTTTTCGGGAAGGGCGCCATAAGCGGATATTCAGGCCCGGCGGTTAAACCAATTGGTTTAAGGTTTATTGCCGAAATGGCCCAGTCTTCTGAATTAAATTTGCCTCTTGTAGGGTGCGGCGGAGTAGAGACCTGGGTTGATGCGGTTGAGTACCTGTTATGCGGGGCTTCCCTTGTTCAGATGACCACCGGGGTAATACATTATGGTCATAGAATTGCCGAAGATATGTGCGAAGGCCTTTCCGATTTTATGGAGGAAAAGGAGTATAAGGGAGTGAAGGATATTGTGGGAAAGGCCTTGCCTCATATTCACCCCACAGACGCCTTTGATTTGACACGTCAGGGAACTGCAGAATTTGACCTTGACCGTTGCATCGGATGCGGCCAGTGTTATATTGTCTGCCAGGACGCCGGGGGACAATGTCTTGAATGGGATAGCGAGAAACGAAGACCGGTTCAGGATGAAGAGAAATGTTTAAGCTGCATGATCTGCTCCTTTATCTGCCCGGTAGATAACCCACCCATGATAACTTATAAAGAAGTTAAGGATAAAAAGCAGGTCATTCCACCTGTGTCAAAATAGAAAGGGATACATTGTAAGGTTACGCTGCTCGTTTCATTGAAGTCAGAAAACAGTTGACCCCGCACCTTTTACCTATTCAAAGTGTTAAGGTAAAAAATGAATATTAAAAAGGTGCGGGGTTGATGGAAATCGGAAAACGGTAGTGAAATTGGAAATCTGAAATCAGGATTTTCTGTTTTCCCCGGCCTCGCTCCGCGAAGCGGGGCGGGCTGTTCTCCGTTTTCCCTACTGATTTCGGTTTTCTAATAACCGATTTCTATTAGCCGACTACCGATAACCGAAACGAATCGCGCAACCGCCCCTCGCCGTTGGCTCGGGATACTTCACTTCGGCGAGGTATCCTGAACGAAGTGAAGGGCAACCGATAGACGACGAGAGGAGATAAAAGTGAGTGTGATCAACCGAGTAGTATTGATTGTTTTAGATAGTGTGGGAGTGGGTGAGCTTCCCGATGCCGATAAGTTTGGTGATAAGGGTTCCAATACCCTGGGACATATCGCCCAGGCGGTAGGGGAGATTTCCCTTCCCAACCTGAGGTGGCTGGGGATAGGGAATATCATAAATATTGAAGGTGTTTCTCCCATTGATAAATCCTGGGGAGCCTATGGAAAGATGAACGAGATGAATCATGAGAAGGCCACTACCTCTGGTCACTGGGAGATTGCCGGCCTCATCCTAAGGAAGAGGTTTCCCACCTATCCCAATGGATTTCCGGATGAGGTCATTAAAGCCTTTTCTAAGGAGATTGGTAGAGGAATTTTAGGAAATAAGAAGGCCTCGGGAACGGTGATCATTGAGGAGTATGCCTCAGAGCATATCGAGACCGGGAAACCAATTATCTATACCTCTGCAGATAGCGTTTTTCAGATCGCCGCCCATGAAGAGGTCATCCCGATAGAGGAATTATACAGGATATGTCTCATTGCACGGAAGATGTTGATGGGTAAGCATACTGTGGAAAGGGTTATTGCCCGTCCTTTCGCCGGAGAACCGGGTTATTTAGCGAGAACGGACAGAAGGAAGGACTTCTCCGTTTTTCCTCCGGAGGATACCCTTCTTGATCGCTTTAAAGAAAAGGGCTATCAGGTAATTGGGATCGGGAAGATCGGCGATATCTTCGCCGGTCAGGGATTGACAGAAGAGATTCACACCAAAGGAAATATGGATGGGGTGGATAAGCTAATTCTGGCTATGAAAAAGAAGAATAGAGGCCTTATCTTTATCAATCTTGTAGACTTCGACTCTTTATATGGTCATCGAAATAATCCCGAAGGTTATGCCGATGCCTTAGAGGCTTTCGATGCCCGCTTACCTCAGATCGTAGCCAACCTTAAGGAGGATGATCTCTTAATCCTGACTGCGGACCATGGCTGTGATCCCACCTTCCCCGGAACAGACCACACCAGAGAGTATGTTCCCCTCTTGGTCTATGGCCAAAGAGCAAAGGGAGGTATAAACTTAGGGATCAGGGAGACCTTTGCCGATATCGCCCAGACCATCGCTGAGCTATTTGCTCTTGAACCCTTTAAGATAGGGAAGAGCTTCAAGAAGGAAATTCTGGGATGAGAAGAATCTCGCCTACTCTGGTCCATAGCCTTCCCAAGTGTGACCTTCACGTCCATCTCGATGGCTCGGTGAGAGTGGGGACCATAAGGGATGCCGCGAATAAGATGGGGGTCAGACTTCCCACCCGGAATTTGAAAGAATTGGCAAGATATGTTCAGGCCCCTCCAGACTGTCGAAGCCTATCAGACTTCCTCAAGGCCTTTGAAATATTTTATCCGGTCTTGAAGGACCCTGAGATCCTGGAGAGAATCTCCTATGAGTTATGTGAGGATGCTTCGAAGGAAAATATAAGGTATATGGAGGTGAGGTTTGCTCCTGTGCTTCAAGCGAGAGAAGGCTTCCCTATGGAAGAAGTGGTCAAGAGCGTTCTCAAGGGGCTCAAGAGAGGAGAGAGGGATTTTAAAATAAGGGCCCTCCTTTTATTATGCTGCTATCGTTCAGAGCCTCCTACCACCTCAATTGAAACTGTTAATCTCGCCCTAAAGTATAGAGAGGAGGGAGTGGTCGGGATTGACTTAGCAGGGGATGAGGCCCACTTTCCGGTAGGAGAGAGGAAGAAGGCCTTCCTCATTGCCAAGAAGAATAACCTTCCAGCCACAATCCATGCCGGGGAAGCGGGAGGAGCGAAGAATATCAGGTTTGCCCTGGAGGTCCTGGGGGCCAGACGTATCGGTCATGGGGTTCGCCTGAAAGAAGATTACAAGCTATTAGAAAAAGTAAAAAGAGAGAGGATTCCTTTGGAGATGTGCCTCACCTCTAATGTCCAGACTCAGGTAGTAAAAGAATACGATCTTCACCCTTTCAAGGAATACTATGATCTGGGAATCCCGGTTACTATAAATACTGATGATAGAAGCATATCCAACGTCACCCTTACCAGTGAGATAATAAAAGCCATTGAATATTATCAGCTCTCTTTGGAGGATATCAAAAAAATAACCTTGACTGGGATAGAGTACGCCTTTATTACTGAAAAAGAAAGAGAGGACTTGAAGAAGAAATTTGAGAAGGAATTTCAGGAGCTGGGCATTGACTAAAGCAGGCAGGTAAGCAAGTGATGAAACGGAGATGCGGAGACACGGAGAAACGGGGAAGATCTCCGGTTCACCGGTTCCCCGATTCACCGATTCATCTTCACTAGGAGAGAAAACATGGAAAAGATAAAGGAGAGTGTAGATTTTATTCAAGGGAAGACAGATGTGAAGCCAGAGGTTGGGATAATCCTGGGTTCTGGCCTGGGTCCCCTGGCAGATGAGATAGAGGGGGTCAGAATACCCTATGGGAATATTCCTCACTTTTCAGTATCAAAGGTTCCGGGGCACAAGGGGAATCTGGTCATAGGTGAACTGGAGGGAAAGAAGATAGTGGCCATGCAGGGAAGGAGCCATTATTACGAAGGCCATTCTTTAGAGGAGATTACTTATCCTGTTAGGGTGATGAAGGAACTGGGAGCGGAGATTTTGATGGTGACCAATGCAGGGGGGGGAATAAATAAGGACTTCGGATCTGGAGATTTAATGATTATCACAGATCATATCAATTTCATGGGGGCAAATCCCTTGAGGGGAAGAAAAGAATTTATTGATATGACCTTTGCCTATGATAAAGAATTAGTAGAACTAACAGCAAAAATAGCCTCTGAACAAGGCATTGAGATGAAGGAGGGAGTCTACATCGCAGTCTGTGGTCCGAGTTACGAGACCCCTTCAGAGATCAAGGCCTTTGAAAAGATAGGAGCAGATGCTGTGGGAATGTCCACCGTTCCTGAGGTCATCGTTGCCAAAAGCCTGGGGATGAGGGTCCTGGGCCTCTCCTGTATTACCAATATGGCTGCCGGAATACTGAAGAAGCCCCTCTCTCATAAAGAGGTTATTGAGACTACTAAGAAAGTAGAAGAGAAGTTTAAGAAGTTAGTAAGAGAAATTATTAAAAGAATAGATTAAGGGCTTCAGGCTACAAGCTACAAGCTACAGGCTACAGGCTACAGGCCACAGGATTTATAGGCTCCTTGCAGTCGCGCTTCAAGTCACATGCTACAAGCTCCAATCTTTGTTTAGCCTGCGGCTTGTGGCCTGCAACTTGAG
>JAHIPW010000037.1 GCA_018903055.1 bacterium | reverse complement strand
TCCAATCACCTTTCCCAATTCCTCAGGTGCCGTACGCAGCTCTAAAACGGTTACTCCTCCTTCCTCTTCTATCTCTCTCACCTCCACCTTATCCTTTTCATCGACCAAAGACTTGGCAATATACTCGATTAATTCCTTCACTTGCTTTTCTCCTTAAACTTGGCTAGGATTCCCTTTCTTTGAAAGAGACTCCTCACAGTATCCGAGGGTTTGGCTCCTTTTTTTAGCCACTCCAATACTCTTTCTTCATTAATATTGACTATTGCCGGCTTCTTCCTGGGGTCATAGTATCCCAGGGCCTCAACATACTTCCCCACCACCGCTCTCCGGGAATCGGTGACCACCAATCTATAGAAGGGCTTCTTCTTGGTCCCCATCCTCTTCAATCTAATTACCGTTGCCATTTATCTTACCTCCCCTTGCAACCGCCAAAGCGCAAAATTTAACTGAAAGACGCAAAATGTCTTGTTTCTACGTTTTTATTTGCCTTTTTGTGCCTTTGTGGTAACCTCCCTTGCCAGACTTAGTTTCTTCTCATATTCCTCTAAAGATTCTTTGGCCGTCTTTAAGGTATCGTGGACCGCTTGACGAGAGATCCTAAACCTCTGGGCGATCTCACCCAGAGAAAGGTCATCACAAAAATACAACGTGACAAATTCCTTCTGCCTCTCGGTCAGTAGTGAGCCATAGAAATCGAATAAAAGATTTGTTCTCACTCTTTGGGAAAGCTCCATTCCCTTCTCCTGTCAAGTTAATTCGCTTTACAGTATATACTATCTATTCCCAAAAGTCAAATAAAAAGAAGAATAAAAATAAGTCAGTTCAGAAGTTTTAGAAGGGCCTTTTACCTTCTTCATCTTGAATGTCTCCATTCCCAGGGTGGAGTTGGATTGGGTTCTTGCCATAACCCAATCTTTTTCGCTCTCGCTTCCTCTTCAAGTATGGCCAATTCTTCCTCCTCGGAATACTCCTTGTAATGCCAGGCTAAACCGGCTTTAAGAAGTTCTTTATCCAGGCATTTTTCACCAACATAAACCCAGGCAATAGTCCTACCGTAGTCATCAGTAGTAACCGGGCTGATATTAACTGTTTTTCCCAAGACCATACTTTTCGTAAATTGCGTTGCACTTTTTCCGAAAGGCTGTTGCTTCTCAGGGCAGTCTACTCCATAGAGCCTTACATTCTCCACTGAGTCGTCATCCAATCGCACCTTAATGGTATCCCCATCAGATACCTTGATACAGGTAGCCTTTATTAGATTATCGGGCTTTTCCTCTATCAGGTGTTTGGGCTTTTTGGTTTTAGCCTTTGCTAAAGAAACAGGTTTCTTTCCAGGTTCTCCTTTAATAATGAAAGTATCCGGGATACCATCACCATCAGTATCTATCTTCTCCATCACCAAAGAGGGGGTCTTGGCCGGAGGAGCAGTCTCCTCTACCTCGACCTCTACTGGCTTCTCTTCTACTGCGGGTGCTTCTACGGGAGCCGGCTCTTGAGAAGGAGCAGGAACTTGAACCACTAGTGAAATACTTTCCGAAGATATATCGGATTGTATTCCCCTGTTTAACTGTCTATGGAATATGAACATTCCCGAAATGACAGTTGCCGTAATTACTACGACTAATATTAAGAATCGATCACGTAAGAATCTCATCGTCAAACTCCATCTTCTTCAGCAGTCCCCGTAGATACGGAGTTATCAACCCCGTAGATATGAAATTATCAACGGGGTCAACGGGGCAGGTAAATTGTGATACATATTAAATTTTAGCATATTTGAGGAAAACTTGCAACAAAAAACAGGAGCCTTTTAAACTCCTGCTGTTTTCGTTATGCGTTATAAGAACCTTTCGCTAACGCTCGAGAACCTTGTTTTCTCGCTAACGCTCAAAAATACGGTTACCGGGCTTACTACGTTACTCAATCTTTGATCCAGCATCCAGGATCCAGGATCCAACATCTACTCTTTCAACCTTGTCATTTTGTAACAATGCTATTTCCATGAATAGGGGTCGAATTCCGAAGGCGGTATGAATAGTACCTCGGCAAGCCCCTCCTGAAGAAGTTTTGCGTTTAGCGAATAACGAGGACCTTTCTTTGCATCAGACAGGTTAGTATAAACCAGGGCCAATGTGCGCCCATAGTGGTCCGCGGGTTCTTC
>JAHIPW010000036.1 GCA_018903055.1 bacterium | reverse complement strand
TCGAACAGGGACTGAAGTTAGTAAGAAAGAGGGGAGAGTTCATGCACCGGGCAGCGACAGAGCATCCCGGGGGAATGGCGGCAATCATTGGATTGGATATCAACAAGGTAGAGGAGATATGTAAAGAGGCCTCTCAGGCAGGGATAGTGGTAGTGGCTAATCTGAACTCTCCTGGACAGGTGGTTATTTCTGGTGAAAAGAAAGGGATCGATGAAGCAGTCAAACTGGCCACAGAGGTTGGGGCGAAGAGGGCCATTCCTCTAAAGGTCTCTGGCGCCTGGCACTCCCCCCTGATGGAATCAGCAAAGGAGAGACTGGCCCAGGAGATTGAAAAAACTAATTTCATTGACCCCAAGATTCCTTTGGTGGCCAATGTAACTGCTGATTATGTTAGGAATGCGGAGTCCATAAAGAAGGCCCTCATCGATCAGGTATGTGGCATTGTTCGTTGGGAAGATTCTATAAAGAGAATAATTGGAGATGGTTTTGATACTTTCATTGAGGTTGGCCCGGGGAAAGTTCTAAGCGGCCTTCTGAAGAGAATAAATAGGGAAGTAAAGGTTCTAAATGTTGAAGATAAAGCCAGTTTAGAAGAGACCCTTAACCAGATAAATCCGAAATCCGAAATCCGAAATCCGAAACAAATCCAAAATACAAACCATGAGAGTAACTTCCATTAGAACAAGGATTGAAACCTGAACTGGAGGTTATTACCGATGAAAACACTATATCTCATCATGGCCGCGCTGATACTGGTGGCAATCAAATGTGTCACCACGACGGATCTCCCTCAAACTCATCCCCTCTCCGGCCCTCATCCCCATCTCGAGTACTACCACTCGGTAATGCTGGGGAAGGATATCGTACCGTTAGGGGATACGTCGGTCCGGCCGCCCGTATTATTCAAGGAGTACAGTTTCCGGGTCGAGAGAATGCCGCTGGTAGCCCGCCTGAAGGCGGAGATCTTTCATCAAGGCTCCAGCGAATTCCCGGTCGTGAGGGTCAACGGGAGAAGAATCGGTACCCTCTCCCCCCACTGGAATGATCTCTCTTCGCGGAAGTACGATATCATCTTCTTTGATAAGAACGAGAAGTACTCGCAGGTACTCGACTATAACGACTGGCTTAAGGCCGATTGTTTTATATTTCCCGAGTACCTCCAGCCGGGAGAGAACTGCCTCGAGATCGCCACCGCCCGGGCCGGCACCGGGAACGCGGATGATATTGATCTGAGAAACGTCGAGATCGAGTTCCGCTACCTGGACAGGGAGGACACGGTCACCGATCTGAGGAGAAAGAGCAGAAACCTTCCCCTCCCTTATCTGCCTCTTGGTTTGGAGGAAGGCCCCGATCCCGCTTCCACCGGGCCGGGGGAAGAGAGGCACGAGAGTAACTTCCATTAAAACCCCATACCACTCCAATAAATCGGAGGCTACGGGGCAGGCAAGGATTGAAACACCAAGGGATTTTGAGGGGAGGTTTTACTATGCGATTAAAAGATAGGGTGGCCCTGGTTACCGGAGGAGGAAGGGGGATTGGAAGAGCCATTGTCCTTGCCCTGGCTAAAGAAGGGGCAGATATTGTTACCTGTGATATTAATCTAGAGAACTTAAAAGAAGTGGCAAGTGAAGTAGAAAAATTGGGAAGGAAGATTCTCATCCAAAAGGTCGATGTCTCTAAGATAAGTGAAGTAGATGACGTAGTAAAAAAAGCACTTGACAAATTCACTAAAATTGATATATTAGTAAACAATGCTGGAATCACCCGGGATAACCTTATCCTCAAGATGAGTGAAGAGGAGTGGGACCAGGTCTTAGATATTAATTTAAAGGGCGCTTTTAATTGTTTAAAGGCAGTTGCCCGGCCCATGATGAAGGCCAGGTCGGGCAGGATAGTCAACATCGCCTCTGTGGTGGGAATGATGGGGAACCCTGGTCAGGCGAACTATGCCGCTTCCAAGGCCGGAATCATCGGCCTAACCAAATCGGCAGCCAAAGAACTCGCTTCACGGGGAATAAATGTGAATGCCATCGCTCCGGGATTTATAAAGACGACCATGACTGAATCCTTGAGCGATGAGGTGAAAGAAAAACTGATTAACCAGATTCCCTTAAAAAGATTAGGGGAAGTGACAGATGTTGCTAACCTGGTAGTTTTTTTAGCTAGCGATGATGCCAGTTATATCACCGGAGAAGTAATCAAGGTAGATGGCGGAATGTTAATGTGAACGCAGATAATCGCAGATAAGACACAGATTTACACAGATTATGAATTCCTAGGTATCTGTGATCTGTGCTGATCTGTAAGAAATCTGTGAGAATCTGTGTTGAAAGAGGAGGTGGAAGAGAATGGCCAGTGAGGAGAAGGTAAAGCAGATCATTATTGATCAATTGGGAGTGAATGCCGAAGAGGTGACGGATGAAGCATCTTTCATCGATGATTTAGGAGCAGACTCCCTTGATACCGTAGAATTAGTCATGGCCCTGGAGGAAGAATTTGACATCGAGATTCCGGATGAGGATGCAGAGAAGATCACCAAGGTGAAAGAGGCCATAGATTACGTTAAGAAGCATTCCAAGAAAGAATAAGACGCAGAGTCGCAGAAAACTAACACTGAGACGCAGAAGAAATTCGGCGTTTCCTATGAATTCTGCGTTTCTGCGACTGAGGGGAGGATGAGTGGAGAGAAGGGTAGCTATTACTGGAATAGGGGCAATTACTCCTATCGGAAATAATGTCTCGAAATTTTGGGAGGCCCTTTCCCAGGGTAAATCGGGAATAGAGAAGATAACTCTCTTTGATGTCAGCCAGTTTAGTTCCCGGATAGCGGGAGAGATAAAAGACTTCGACCCCTTAAAGTACCTGGATAAGAAAGAAGCCAGGAGGATGGATAGGTTCACCCAGTTTGCCATGATAGCAAGTCAAGAGGCCGTTCAGGATTCAGATTTAGACCTATCTAAAGAGGATGTTAGAAAGATCGGGGTTTTACTCGGTTCTGGTATCGGAGGATTGGGAACTATCGAGAAGGAGCACAAGATACTTCTGGAGAAAGGTCCCAGGAGAGTTTCCCCCTTTCTCATTCCCATGCTTATCATCGATATGGCTCCTGGCCTGGTTTCCATAAAGTATGGATTAAAAGGCCCCAATAGTGCGGTAGTCACTGCCTGTGCCAGTTCTGCCCATGCTCTGGGAAACGCCTTTAATCTCATCCAGAGAGGGGATGCGGAGGTCATGATTACGGGTGGAGAGGAGGCGGCCATAACTCCCGTAGGCCTGGCGGGCTTCTGCTCCATGAAAGCCCTATCTACCAGGAATGATGACCCTCATAAGGCAAGCCGGCCCTTTGATAAGGAGCGAGATGGCTTCGTCATTGCCGAAGGAGCCGGGATAATAATCTTAGAATCCCTGGAACACGCTGAGGCCCGAGGGGCGAAGATCTATGCTGAGCTGGTGGGCTATGGGATGAGCGGCGATGCCTATCATATGACTGCTCCGGCACCAGAGGGAGAAGGTGCTGCCCAGGCTATGCAGATGGCTTTAGATGATGCTAAGATGAAGCCAGAAGAAGTAAACTACATCAATGCCCATGGGACATCGACCCTCTTAAATGATAAGTACGAGGCCCTGGCCATTAAGAAAGTCTTTGGTGAATACGCCAAAAAGATTCCGGTAAGCTCTACCAAGTCCATGACCGGCCATCCCCTGGGAGCCGCGGGAGGAATTGAACTCATTGCCTGCCTATTGGCTATAGAAAAGGGGATCATCCCCCCTACCATGAATTATGAATATCCCGATCCAGAATGTGGGGATCTGGACTTTGTTCCTAACCAGGCGAGAAAGAAAGAGGTC
>JAHIPW010000035.1 GCA_018903055.1 bacterium | reverse complement strand
CATCTGCCCCCAACTCCATGGCCTGGCGCAGCAACTTCTCTGTCCCCTCATTCTTTACTATTCCTTCCTGGGGAAAAGCAACGATCTGAATGTCACAGACATCCTGATACTCTTTCCTTACTTCTAATAATCCTTCCAGGGGCATCAACTTTCCGATACTATCGACATCCACGTGGGTTCTAAAGATAGTTGTTCCATTCTTTATTCCCCACTCAATGGCCTTCCCTGCCCGACTCACAATATCCTTAATGGTATACTTCTTCTTCTTATTCCAGATAATCTCAATGGCCTCGGTTAAGGTTCCACTGACATTCTCTCTTACTACCTCGCTAATCAGAGCCTTATCCAGATGGAGATGGGGATCGACGAATGTGGGAGTGGTTAATCTTCCTTTAGCGTCAATCTCGTTCTTTGCCTTGCCATTTAACTTCTTAGCTATCCTTCTAATCTTCGCCCCTTTGATGGCGATATCTACTCTGCCATCCTTTTCTCTTGTCCTGGCATTCCTGATAATTAAATCCATCATCTCTTTTCCCTCCTAAAAAGAATTTATGGGAGACTGCTTCAAGCTACAAGCCTCATGCCGCAAGCTTCTTTTAAAACCTGTAGCCTGTGACCTATATCCTGTAGCCTGCAGCTTGTAGCCTGCAGCCCGTATAATCAGCTCAGTTTTAACCTATCGGCAGCAAAGCCTAAGCCCAGTTCCTTTAACTTCGTCCTCGTGGGATAGCCATTCTCATCCCATTCCCTAAGTTTATAATACTCAGGCAGCATCTTATCTAAGTAGACCACATGGCCCTTGGCTCTCTTAGAGGGAGAGGGCTCCTTTAAGAGTCTCTCTGGCTGGGTATCGTCTTTCCTCGATATTCCATGCAAAATATTATAGCATCTCTGAAGATTGTATATCCTTTCCCCGATCTTCTTTAACTGGGGAACATTTATATCTAACCCGAGGACATACTTTATTCCTTGGGCGATAGGTTCCCAATAGATAGCCGGGGGGAAGAGGGTACCAAACTTACAGATCCCACTGGAGTCAATGACCGCACAGAACTCCTCTCCATCCTTCACTACAAAGGGCTTATACTTTGTCTGGATGCCATCTATTATCTCGGGTAATTTATCCTCTCCATATCTCTTAATGGCCGAGCCCGCATAACCAGTCTCATCGATAGTGGGGAATCCTTTAAGATGGTCTGCCCCCCTATTAGAGGTTGCCTGAGCTAATCCCATAGACTGCTGACTCCTTCCATCCTGGGCAGAGATCTCCATTCCTTTAATATGCATGGCATAATACTCTGAACCCTTACCAATCCTCTCTGCTGCCCTCTTACATCCCTCCGCTAATATATCACCAAAGCCTTCTCTCTTAGCAATCTTCTCCAGCAGAGTAATTATGGGGTGATAATTCCCCCAGGATAGATCTAATCCATCCGTATCCTCTTTGGTCAGTATTCCTTTCTCGTAACACTCCATGGCCCAGGAGATGGCTCCTCCGGCAGAGATGGTATCCATTCCCATACTATCACAAATGACATTGGCTTTGATGATAGAGGCCAGGTTGCTATTACCGCACTTTGAACCGAGTGAACATAATGTCTCATACTCTAAGGAAGTAGTCACCGTCCCCGCATACTCCCCTTCCCTCACCTCCATCACCTTATCACAGGCGATGGGGCAGCGATAGCAGGCCAGATGTCTGACAAAGTGCTTCTCATCTAAGGCCTCTCCACTTATCTTATCCGCTTCCTCAAAGTGTCCCGCCTGCATATTCCGGGTGGGAAATCTTCCCACCTCATTGACGATATTTACTAAACCTGCGGTTCCATATTTATGCTCCCCCTCCGTGAACTCATGCTCCTTTATATCCTTTCTTGCTAAAATAGCCGCTGTCTTAAATTCCTCTGGCTTGTCTATGAAAACTCCTTTCGTCCCTCTCACAGCAATGGCTTTCAAGTTTTTAGAACCCATTACCGCGCCCATTCCTGCTCGCGCCAGAGCCCGATTCTCAGTGACCACAATGCAGGCGAAACGAACCAGATTCTCCCCAGCCGGACCGATAGAGGCTACCTTTATTTTCTCATCTTCCAATTCTTCTCGAACTATCCTCTGGGTGGTAGGGGTATCCTTTCCCCAGAGATGTTTGGCATCCCTTAACTCAATCTTCTCATCATTAATCCATAAATAAACTGGCTTCTCTGACTTTCCCTGAAAGACGATCATGTCATAGCCCGCGAAACGTAGTTCCGGAGCGAAGAATCCCCCAGCATTGGCATCTCCATAGATTCCAGTAAGAGGGGACTTACTAATTACTTCCAAATGACCAGAGCAGGGCCAGAGGGTCCCGGTCAGGGCACCGGTAGCAAAGACGAGCCTATTCTCTGGATCCAAGGCATCTACCTCGGGAGGAACCTCATCCCAAAGAATTTTTGTCCCAAAGCCATTGCCTCCTAAGTAATTCTCAATGAAGTCATCCGGAAGGTCCAGAACCTTAACCTCTTCCTTCGTCAAATCAACCCTGATATACTTTCCATTATAACCTTTGTATTTACCCATGATTTACCTCCTCTAAAAGTATACTATAAATCCAGTAAAAAAGAAAGAAAAATTTATGGGTGTTCGTAAAAGGTCTCTTTATTAGCATCTTCCAATCTTCGAAGATGCGAAGGTAGTGAGGGCCTCTTTGAAGATGCTCATAGGGGCGCGCAGGATGCCAGCTCCTATCTGGCCGATGCCCGGTCTCTTATGGGCAATCCCGGTATTGATGAAGGGGGTAATCCCTGTCTCGACTACTTTTCTGATATCAATACCGATTGGTGTTCCTATAAAGTCGAGGACGGGAATTTTATAAATACTATGTTTGGCAACCGTAATCTCATACATCTCTTTGGTATATTTAATAGCATCCTGGGGGCTCCCTCCGAT
>JAHIPW010000034.1 GCA_018903055.1 bacterium | reverse complement strand
CTGGCGCCCCCCTTACTAATGGCCAATCTCTTTACCATATCATCGAGGGAAAGCGGTTTTTCAGAGAAATAGAGCAGGGCATATAGCTGCCCCATCACCTTGCTGAACCCTAAGGTAGAACTGAGATGGCCTATTCCCTCAATGAAGTTATGGTATGCTTTATCCAGATTTTTATTCATTCTTCCCCTCCTTGCAACCGCCCGTTCAGGATCCTGAGGAACCTTCAGGGTCCGAAGGGCAAAAGCGCCTGTCTGCCGCCAGGCAGGCAAAATTTAACTTAAAGACGCAAAACTGTAACCACCAAAGCACAAAAGAAAACTGAAAAACATAAAAAAGATATTACAACTACAGAGACCTGTGTTTAATATGTTTAGAATATTGTAAACACTCTGAATAAAATAATAACATGCCATTAGTCTTTTGTCAAGTTTGGACACGGATTTCTTTATTTCGCTTACTGCTTGAGCCTAAAGACACGGATTAGCACAGATAAATCTTAGATACGGATTTTTGTTTACTACTTATTGCGGAAGCGTATTTGACACTGATTTCATTCTTTTTCTGGTATTCTTTTCTGTAGGGCGATCAATCGATTCTCATACTTGGTACGTGTTAATTTGGTTAGACCTTTTCTTCTCGATTCTTCTGCCTTTTTATACTCTTCCTCTGCCAACTCAGCATTATCTAAGTCCTCGTAAATACGACCCAGATTATAGTGGGCTTGGACATAATTTGGCTCCAGCTCTATTGCCTTTTTATAGTTCTGAATTGTTTCTTCATACCTCTCCTCATTGGCATAGATGGAGCCCAGTTCATAATGGAAGAAGCAGTCATAAGGAGAAAGTTCCAGAGCTTTTTTCATGGCCCGTATGGCAAAGTCTATCCTCGATCTTCCAGTAAAGTTCTCATGATAGAATTTGGCCAAGCAGCGATGGTAATATCCATTTCTCGACTCGAGCCTTATTGCCCTCTTAAATTCTTTATAGGCATCAATACGATAGTAAGAATCTTTCGTTTCTCTGTATTGTTTGACATAGAGATTAGCCAATTTAAAGTGATATTCTCCGCATAAGGGATCATGGGCGATGGCTTTCCTATACTTCCCTCTCTCGGCATAGATATCCGCCAAGTAGGGAGCGATAACGGCATATCCCAAGATCAAAATAATTAAAACTGAATAGAGATAATACCTCTTACCTAAAGTGGTGATCGGCCCCATTAGAGAGGCTTCCCGAAGGACAAGCCTACGGGACAGGTCGCCCTCTAACGGGGTAAATGATCGGTGAACCGCCCCATTAGAGCGGCTTCGCCCTTTTACCCCGTTAGATAGCAAGCATCTAACGGGGCGAGCGGGGTAAATGATCGGTGATGAGCTCCAGCCCATAAGTAAGCCCGCATTTATAGTAAGAAAAATGGTAACAGCTGGGGCATGGAGAGGAAAGTCTACCAGGCTGTGGATGAGAATCCCCATTATTCCTACTATCAAACCGATAACTAGGCCGTATTCTTCTTTGCCCCGAAGGTTTCTTAGCAGTTCTTTTGCTTTCTTTAAGAAAGCGCAGAGAATCCACATGAATATTCCCAGAGCAAATATTCCCATTTCAGAGGCAATCTGTAAGTATTCATTGTGAGCGAAGGAGGCCTTCTTCCCAAAACGGGCAAAGACCCCCTCTACCGGAAAACTGTATCCGGGAAAGGCATCCTGGAAGGTTCCCAGGCCAGTGCCCAAGAAGGGATGGTTCTTAAATATAGAAAGGGCGCTCTTCCAGATGGAGAGCCTGGTGTAGGCATAAGGATCCTTTCCTCCTACAGTTATCAGACGAACTAATGGTGAGTTAGCCGGGGTGGGAAGAAGACTGAAGAAAAGAATAACCAAGACCAAAGTTATCAGGGCATAACGTTTGTTCTTTAAGTATCCCAAAAATGTGACAATCAGGGTTAAACTTAAGAAGACTCCTCGAGACCTGGTAGTTATGATGGCAAGGAGAAAGAGGATGAACATTATCCCAAGAACTATTCTCTTAGCCCTTCCCCTTTCCTTACCGAATAGTAATAATCCTGAAGCTAAGGAAAAGGAAATGAGTAGAAAGCTGGCAAAGATATTTAGATTGGGAAAGGTGGAAAAAGGTGGGCTGAAATTGTGGATAAAGAATTCGATGAGTCCATAGAGGGTAACGAAGACGCTCACTCCCAATATACTCAAGATTAACTTTTTAATCTCTAATTTGTTCTTAATGTTATTAACTACTAAGAAGTATATCAGGAAGTAAGAGATGAGGCGATAGAGAGCGCTTATGCTGTGATGGATATTGATGGATCTTATTAGGGAGAGAGAGGCGAAGAGAATAAAAAAGAGGATGGGGAGATCCAGCGGGGTTCGGGTAAAACTGAATTCCCTATCCTCTCTTATTCTGACCAGCCAGATGGCTAAAGTAACTAAGAGTATTAAATAAACAGGGGTTATTGCCCAGATGGGAAGGGCAGCCCTGAAGAGGGGGCTGAAGAGAATGATGGCTACCAGGCACAGGGTAATGAGCCGTTCAAAAATCATTTCTTCTTAAGGTAAGAGATGGCTGCCCTTAATCCTAAAAGATAACTATCCACTCTAAAGCCAGAGATCTGACCTACTGCTACAGGGGCAATTAAGGATTTATGACGAAACTCTTCCCGGGCATAGATATTGGAAAGGTGAACCTCTACCGTCGGTATCTTTTTAGCAACAATAGCATCCCTTATAGCCACACTGGTGTGGGTATAGGCGGCAGGGTTAATGACTAAAGCATCCTCCATGGAGTTACTTATTTCCTCCACAATCTTTCCCTCATGGTTGGACTGAATGATCCTAACCTCTCCTCCCTCCTCTTTCACTAAGTTCCGGATCCTCTTATTGATCTCAGCCAAGGTAGTCTTACCATAGACCTCCGGTTCTCTGGTTCCTAAAAGATCCAGGTTTGGCCCATGAATGACCAATATCTTCACCCCGCCCCTCCCTTATGATTCAATAAGTTTCTCTGTATTATACTTAGTAAAAGCAACCTATTTTTCGCTTCTTCTGTTTTTAAAAGATAAATATGACAGAATATAATAGGAGGTGCGGGGTTCATCATACCACCACACAGATTAACACAGATTTCTTACAGATTGACACAGATCACAGATATTAGAAATCGGCTTTTCTAGTTGAGTTTTTAGGTTAAGGTTAGGTTGTTGGTTTAGTTGTTGGGTTAGGTAGTTGGTCTTTAAACACATAACCCTTACCAAACTACCAAACTCACTACCTTACCCTAACCCAACTACCAACCACAAAGTTTGTCATCTGTTTTCTGCGGTTATTTCTTGCAGGACTTCTTTTATTATTTCTGGTGGGACATCGTCCCTGGTTTCTACTTTACCTATCTCAGTTGCCAAGATAAACCTTATCTTTCCTTCTTTTACTTTCTTATCTCTCGCCAAAGCCTTTATAATCTTTGAGGGAACGATACCCTTTATTCCGGTTGGTAATCCTGCCTTCTCTAAGAGTTCTATCTGGCGCCTTTCTCCTTCTTCATTCAGAATCCCCATCCTCCGGGCAATCCTGGCTGCGGCCACCATTCCAATAGAGACCGCCTCCCCATGACGGTAAACTTTGTATTCTGACAAAACCTCCAAGGCATGACCGATGGTATGACCATAGTTTATGATGGAACGTATTCCCTTCTCTTCCCTTTCGTCAAGGGAGACTAACTCCGACTTAATACGAGTGCAGACAGCAACCATTTTTTTTAAAACATTCGGATTAAGCGTTTTTACCCTATCTATGTTCGTTTCCAGATAATCAAAGAATTCTCTATTCTTAATTATCCCGTACTTAATGACCTCTGCCAAGGCAGCGATGAGTTCCCTGTGGGCTAAGGTCTTTAATACCGCAAGATCGGTATAGACCAGTCTTGGCTGATAGAATGAGCCGATGAGGTTCTTCCCTAAAGGATGATTTACCGCTACCTTCCCTCCGATAGAGGCATCCACCTGAGCAAGTAAGGAGGTGGGAACCTGGATGAAGGGTATCCCCCTCATATAGGTAGAGGCAACAAATCCTGCTAAGTCCCCAATTACCCCTCCCCCTAAGGCGAGAATGAAGGAATATCTGTCTCTCTTATGCTCTAAGAGTTCATCGTATAATTTAGCAGCCCATTCTAAAGACTTATACTCCTCACCATCCGGCACCCGGGCGATAGCTACTTCAAAGCCTTCCTTCCTTAGGCTGTCTTTCACCACATCCTGATAGAGGTCCCCCACGATAGGATTGGTAATGATAGTCGCCTTCTTTCCCAGATGGTAATCTTTTAGGGTCTTTCCGATATCCTTTAGATTTCCGCTATCGACTAAGATTTTGTAACTTCTCTCACCAAGGTCTACTTTTATCTCTTCCATCTTCTCCTCACTCCGCCCTGAACCATATGGTTTAGGGCTCCGTTCGGACACAGATTGTCACAGATTTATTACAGATTACAGGATGCACTGTGTTGGCATCCTAGAGAGCATAAATAATTAGGCATTGGCACAGATCACAGACATTAAAGTATAGATCAGGCAGATATTTTATCTGTCTGCATCTGCTATTATGACGACGTGCTTCGCTTATCCCTTCTACTAAAAATGCGGAGGAATAACAAAGTTCTTCGCGCTAGCGAAGGCATCTTTATAATCTGTTTGAATCTTAGGCACTTTAAGATTTTTTCTACTGTTTCTTCTACAGTCAAATGTGACGTATCGATGATATAGTCTGCGCTTTTCTCATAAAATGGTTTTCTATAATCTAATAGTTCCTTAATTCTCTCCTCTCTATCTACCCCTTCTAAGAGAGGACGATGGGTTTCCCTCTTCGCCCTCTCTCTAATCACCTCTGGTGAAGCCCAGAGGCAGATGATGACTCCGTTCTCCGTTAAATTAGAAATATTCTCTTGGTCCAGGACTACTCCCCCACCCGTGGAGATGACTTGGTTTTTCCCCTGGGCAACCTTTTTTATTATTTCCTTTTCGAGTTTTCTGAAGTGTTTCTCCCCGAACTTCTCGAAGATTTGGGTAATGGTAATTCCTTCTTTCTTCTCAATGATATCATCAGTATTAACAAATTTTAAACCCAATTCCTCAGCCAATTTCTTTCCGATAATATTCTTTCCTACTCCCATAAAGCCAGTTAAGACGATATTCTTCATCTTTGTTTAAGGTACTTCAGATAGCCTCTGTAATTTCTCTGCATTTCGCTTATACTATCTCCCCCAAACTTCTCTATCAGGGCGTTGGCTAATTCAAAGGCCACTACTGACTCTCCAATGACTGCTGCTGCTGGAACTACACAGACATCCGCTCTCTCTACAGTTGCTTTAACTCTTTTCTTAGTAATCAGATCTACTGAGGAGAGAGGTCTCTGGAGAGTGGAAATGGGCTTCAGGGCCACCTTTATTCTTAAAGGTTCTCCATTGGTTACCCCGCCTTCCAATCCTCCGGCATTATTCGTCTTTCTATAAAATCCTTTTTTCTGCTCGTAGAATATCTCATCCTGAACCTCTGATCCGGGAAGTTCACTCACCCTAAATCCTAACCCGATTTCAACCCCCTTTACTGCCGGAATACTCATTAATCCTTGAGCCAATCTACCGTCCAACCTGCGATCGGGATGGACATAGCTTCCCAATCCTATGGGCAGACCAGTGGTAATGACCTCGAATATCCCTCCCAGGGTATCTCCATCTTTTTTCGCCTTATCGATCTCCTCTATCATAAGTCTCTCTGCCTCTCTATCTGGACAGGAGACTTTGGAACCGGATGCTTTTCTTTTAATCTCGCTAATCTTTAAACCTTCCACTTTTGCCTTTACACCACCGATCTGGATAACCTGACTGACGATTGAGATACCAAATTCGGAAAGGAGCACTTTGACTATGGCACCTATTGCTACCCTGGCTGCCGTCTCCCGAGCAGAGGCTCTTTCCAAGACATTTCTTATATCATCCTGATCATACTTCAGGGCTCCCACCAGGTCTGCATGACCCGGTCGTGGCCTGGTCACCTTCTCCCCTTTACTTGGTCCGAAAGTATCCATAATTAGTTTCCAATTTTCCCAATCTTTATTGGGGATAGAAAGGGCAACGGGGCTTCCCAGGGTCTCACCTCCCCTCATTCCAGATAGTATCTGGACCCTATCCTTCTCGATATTCATCCTCTTCCCTCTTCCATAGCCTGCCTGTCTTCTCTTAAGTTCCCTATCAATGGTAGTCTTATCTACTCTTAAACCAGAAGGCATACCCTCCAGAATGGCCATTAAAGACCTTCCATGCGATTCTCCAGCAGTCAGGTATCTCAGCATCTCTTACCTCCTCACTCCGTTCGGCAAAATGCGGATTCAGACAGATTATCACGGATGCAGACGGACCCCTTTTGTGATGATTTATCCGTTTGCATTCGCATCCATCCGTTTGAATCTACTTAATTTTTGAAGTTCTACTGCATCTAGAAGATTCTAAAGTACCAGTCCATGATTGCTTGGCCTTTGAAAATAACTACTAAGGCGGCTAAGGCGAGATAGGGACCAAAGGGAATGAATGATTTCCTCTTCTTCCAGGCGGCCTTAAGGCTTTTACTGGTAAATAGTTTTAAAAGCATGAGAATAACACCCACTACAGCCCCGACGAAGAAGGCCAATAAGAGTGTCAATAAGGTAGGTTGCCAGCCTAAGAAGGCACCGATCATGGCCCCCAACTTTATATCTCCTCCTCCCATCCCCCCTTTGCTCAAGATAGCAATGGCCCACAGGAGTCCTCCTCCTGCCAATACTCCTAAGGAGGAGTCGATGAGAGAATTAAGTTCGGGGATATGCGAAAAGATAAAAGGAGCCTGGTGCTTAACTATGAGGCTTGCTAAGAGGCCAACTACTATGCCGGGATAGGTGATCTTGTCCGGGATTATCTTATGCTCAAAGTCTATGAAGGTAATAGCAATCAATGCTGAAGTCAAGAGAAGATAGAGGAACAACTCGCCCGGAGGAAAATTGCCCAGCAGATAGTTGAAATAGAAGAGGGCGAAGATCATACCGGTTAAAAGTTCAACAATGAAGTAGCGTGGTGATATCTTTCCTCTGCAGTTTCTACATCTTCCCTTAAGGACAAAATAACTTATCAAAGGGATATTATCACACCCCCTAACTGGAGCCCGGCAACTGGGACAGTAAGAACGAGGAGTAATGATGGATTTATTCCGAGGAAGGCGCCAGATGCAGACATTCAAGAAGCTCCCCACACAAGTGCCTAGGATGAAAGTAACAATGGTCCTGAATATCAATTATACCTCCTTGGGTCAGTTGATAAGTTAATAAAGTATGCTTCAAGCCTCAAGTCACAAGCCTCAAGTTTCAAATTAATGCAAGGATTAGATCGTGAAGTATCTTTAGCCTGCAGCCTGTAGCTTGTAGCCTGAAGCCCCTAATTTGTTTCCTTGTTAACTGACTTGAGTTTTGAGTTCTTCCTTCAAGGCCCGAGCCATCACCTCGATTGGCGCCTCCCTGCCTGTCCAGATGGTAAAGGCCAGGGCCCCCTGATAGAGGAGCATCCCTATCCCGTTTAGGGTCTTTGCTCCTATCCTCTCTGCCTCGCTTAAGAGCTTAGTCTTCGAGGGATTGTAGATTAAATCATAGACTAAAAGATTTGGATGGAGTAGTTTGGGATCGATGGGCAGGGAATCATCTGGCTTCATCCCCAATGGTGTGGCATTAATCAGAATATCTGCCTCCCTAACCTCCTTTCCCAGCCCCTCTTCTTTCACTGCAGCAACTTCTACTTTAGAGATATTTTTTGCGATGTGAGAAGCGAGAGATTGAGCCTTATTAAAGACGATATCGATCAGAGTGATTTTCTCCACTCCTTCTTTAGCAAGTCCGATGCTCACCGCCCGGGAAGCGCCCCCAGCACCGATAATTACTACCTTCTTATCCCTGGGATTGAACTCCGCCCCTTTCTTTAGGGAGGTAACAAATCCTTTCCCGTCTGTATTATATCCTATCAATCTACTATCTTTAACCAAGATGGTATTCACTGCCTGGGTGAGTTCTGCTTCCTCACTCACCTCATCCAGATATTCAAGAACCCTCTCTTTATAGGGCAGGGTGACGTTTACCCCCACCACGCTCAAGGCGGGCAGGGCCCTCAGGGCCTCTTTTAGATTACTCTCCTTAACCGGGAAGGGAAGATAGAGATAATTGAGGTCCAGATATTCGAAGGCCCTATTATGCATTGCTGGAGAGAGGGTATGTCCTATAGGATAACCGATGAGTCCCACTACCTTTGTTTCGCCATCAATTTTCATCTAGTTAAACCTCACTCCGCCTAAACCGTATGGTTCAGGGCTCTGTTCAACGTTTTTCAGTTGCGGTTGCGAAGCCCGTTTCATTGAAGTCAGAAAACAGTTGACGGAAATCGGAAAACTGTAGTGAAATCCGAAATCTGAAATCAGATTGATTAAGGATGGAGATATATTCCACACCCTCACCCCCACAACCCGACTCATCCTTCGGAAAACTCAGGATCCCTCTCTCGTAAGAAGGAATCCCGAGCAAAGTCGAGGGGTAACCCACAACTCACCCTCATCCTAATATTTCAACAACCGTTTTCTGTTTTCTGTTCTCCCTACCGTTTTCTATTTTCTAACAACCGTTTTCTGTTATCCAATAATCCTTCAACGTATTTTCTATAATTCTACCTCCCGCCCCTCGTTTCACTCGGGACTGGGCGATCCTGAATGAAATGAATGGCCGCTGATCATCATTCCAGAGAGGTGGATAGAGGGTGAACCGATATTACCCGCAAAGCGTAGGTCATCACCCACCTCTTCTATAGAGTTCAAAAGTTCCATGAGATTGCCGCCCATAGTTACTCCGCAAACAGGATAAGTTACCTCTCCCCTTTCAATCCAGAGGCCATTTACCCCAATGGAGAAGTCACCAGAGATGGGATCTGCAGTATGCATCCCCAAGGTCTCAGTGACGTAGAGGCCTCTTCTCATCCCCTTGATTAATTCTCCCTTCGACCTTCTGCCGGGTGAAATGAATAGGTTGGTGGCTCCAATCCCAGGCAGAGATTTGAAGGAGCCCCTCATCCCATTTCCCGTGGATTCTTTTTTCTCTTTTGCTGCAGCATAGGTATTATAAAGATATCCTCTTAGCATTCCCTTCTCGATGAGGATCTTCCTTGAGGTGGGCACCCCCTCATCATCACAGGGAGCACTTCCCAAGCCTTCTTCCAAGGTACCGTCATCAATGATATTCAATTCCTGGGCACCTATTCTCTTATCCAATTTATTTCTGAATAGAGATCTCTTTCTCTGGACCGCCTCGGCACTTAAGGCACTGACGATCAGCCCCAGGAAACTACTGCCCACTAAGGAATCCAGGAGTATCGGTATCCTCTGGGTCTTTATCCTCTTAGCCCCCAGAAGGGAGAGGGCCTTCTGGGCCGCCCTTCTTCCCACCTCTTCTATCTTTAACTTCTCATAGAACCTCTGGATATCAAATTCCGACCCGCTCTGAGATTCTCTTCTTTCTTGAGCGATGGCCATAAGTGATATAGAACAACTAGTTGCAGAATAGGAAACTTCCAGTCCTTCAGAATTGAGGATGTTTACTCTATAAATGGTGTCGTGATAGGCGGCCTTATAGACCTTTCTAATCCTCTTATCATATTCTAAGGCAGCCCGGGAGGTCTTCTTTATCTTCTCAATCTTCTCTTTCAAAGATACTTTCTTTAAAGACTCATCATAGATATTGACCCTGGGATAGGAAGGGGCTTTCTGGGGCAGAAGGTTATACTTATCTCTGGTAGCATACCTTGCATTTAGAGAGGCCTCTTCGATTGTTTTATCTATTAATCCAATATCTGAGGTATAGCCAAAACCCAATCCCCCTCTATCTATAATACGCAGACCAAGACCCTCTATAGAAGCATCTTCTATACTCTCTATCTTCTCGTCACTCAATTCAATGATGGAAGAATGGCCTTGGACAAAATATATCTCTGCTGGTTTATCAATCTTTTTTACTATCTTATAAATATTCATCTCATTTTATGAGCGAAGCGAATAAAAGAGACAACTTGCTTGGCTCATTTTATGAACGAAGTGAGTAAAACAAGGTTCTACGAAGTAGGTTCTTATTACGAAAGTAACAAGGTTCTACGAAGTGGGTTCTTATTTGGAGCGAAGCGAAAAACAAGGTTCTCCCCGATTTATCGGGGAGGTCCTTATAAAAGAAAGACTTTTTGGGGCCCCAAAAAGTCAAAAAATAACGGCGCGCTTCGCTCTCCGCCGTCTTTTGCTTATGGAAGTTCCGATACCTTAAAATAACGGCGCGCTTCACTTGCCCTGTTTCTGTCTAGCGACAGATAACGGCGCGCTTCACTTGCCCCGTTTCT
>JAHIPW010000033.1 GCA_018903055.1 bacterium | reverse complement strand
TGCTTCTCTCCTGGAGCGGGAGAATAACTAAGGATTTAACCCTGAAGGCGAAGTATGAACTATTGGTCAAGAATTATGACCATCCCTCTCCTCAGAGAAGGGATACCACAAAGCATCTGGTCTCCACGGGATTTGAATACCAATTCTAAGCAAGCTGTAAGAGGTTTACGGTTAACAGTTTACGGTTTACGGTAAACGGTAAACAGTCCTGAACGTAAGTGAGGGACGGGTAAACAGTTAACCACCGTTACTATATTTTCGAGGGCAGAATGTATGAGAAACGTTTTTATCGGGACTTAATAAAGATTAAGGATCTGGTCACCTTTGAGGTAGCGGTCAAAGAGACGGACCTCTTTATCTCTGTAAACACGAAACAACACCCCATACCATCGCCTCCCCGAAGGACAAGCCTACGGGGCAGGCCGGCGAGCTACGGGGCAGGCGAAATGGCAGACAACAAAAGTATGCGAAATGATACACGAATCAACACGAATTACCGATCACCGATAACCGATAACTCGGTTACTACTCTATTGAGGGAGGAGGTCAGCAATGCCATTCTGAAATATAGGAATCAGATCGAGGGCTATATAAGGGAGGACCCTTTATTCCAGACGAGCCTAAAACCTCTTCCTGCAGATGGGAATGCTCCGGAGATTATTAGGACTATGCAGGAAGCATCCCTAAAAGTAGGGGTGGGGCCCTTTGCCTCTGTGGCGGGAGCCATAGCAGAATTCGTGGGAAGAGAGCTATTGAAGTATTCTAAAGAGGTCATCGTTGAGAATGGAGGGGATATATTCCTGAAGACTTTAAGAAAGAGAAGGATTGGAATCTTTGCCGGTAAATCTAAATTTTCTAATAGATTGGCTCTTGAGATATCACCAGATGAGACTCCCTTGGGAGTCTGCACCTCTTCTGGAACCGTGGGCCATTCCCTCTCTTTTGGGAGGGCAGATGCCGTAGTGGTAGTCTCAGGATCTACTTCCTTGGCAGATGCTTCAGCTACTGCCATTGGAAACCTGATAAAGAAAAAGGAAGATATCCCAAGAGGAATAGAAAGGGCAAAGAAAATAGAGGGCCTAAAAGGGGTGGTCATTATCAAAGATGATAAACTTGGCGTCTGGGGAGATTTGAGACTAATCAGAACTTAAACTCAATTTTTACAAATTTGCCGTTCATCGTCAATCAGTCAAGGTTACCTGGTAATCCGGCGATCAGGGACTAGAACATCCGGATATCCGGATACCCGGGTCTCCCAGTCTCGGATAACCCGATAACCGGATAGCCTTACATCTTTCAACGTATACTGCAAGACGGAAAATGCAAAAACCCAGTTAAGATATATCGTTTGACAAATAAGTCTCTTTGATGTATACTTAAATAATTAAAAAAGGAGGAATGAAATATGGATATCCGAGCCAAAGCTCTGGAGTGGTTAGAAGAGAACGCTGTTCCCATGGGGGGAAGGCTATTGGCTGTTTTAGCCATTCTAATTATTGGATATATAATTGCTCAAATAGCGGTGAAAATTGTCCGAGGAGCACTGAAGCGTTCCCGGGTGAGGGATAATGTTCTGCTCATTAGATTTACCCTGGGGGGCATCAAGTGGACCGTTATGATCTTTGTTTTCATCACCGCTCTCGCTCGACTGGATATCAATGTCGGCGCCCTGGTGGCGGGAGTCGGAGTGGCGGGCTTTGTAATCGGTTTTGCCCTAAAAGATGTTTTGGCTAACTTTGCTTCCGGAGTCTTGCTCATCGTGCGCCAGCCCTTCAAGGTGGGAAACTTCGTTCAGGCTGGGGGAGAGAAGGGGTTTATTGAGGAACTCAATGTATTCTCCACTGTTTTGAGGACTCCGGATAATAAAGTAGTCGTTCTTCCTAACTCCAAGGTCTGGGGAGATACTATAGTAAACTATGCGGGATATGAGACGAGAAGGATGGAACTTAAGGTAGGAATCAGCTATTCCTCTGATATGGATAAGGCCATATCTGTAGTAAAGAAGATCATGGAAAGGGATAAGCGTATATTGAAAAAACCAGAGTCCTTTGTGGGGGTTACTGAGTTGGGAGATTCCAGCGTCAATC
>JAHIPW010000032.1 GCA_018903055.1 bacterium | reverse complement strand
GTAAGACGCTTTGCTAATACCCCATGCTGATGGATGCCTGCCTCATGGGCAAAGGCATTGGCACCTACGACGGCCTTATTGGGCTGAACCGGAATCCCGGTAAGACCGCTTACTAATCTTGATGTCTTATAGATCTCCTTTGTCTTTATTCCGGTTACTTTATTAAAAATATCTTTTCTGGTTCTCAGGGCCATGACGATTTCTTCTAATGAGGCGTTCCCGGCTCTCTCTCCAATACCATTTATGGTGCACTCTACTTGGGTAGCACCATTCAAGATGGCAGATAGGGAGTTGGCCACTGCCAGGCCTAAGTCATTATGACAATGGACGCTTATTACCGCCTGGTTAATATTGGGTACCTTTTGGGTTATTCCTCTAATGAGATTTCCGAACTCTATGGGAGTGGCATAGCCCACAGTATCCGGGATATTGACTGTGGTTGCTCCGGCATTAATTACTGCTTCAACTACCTGATGTAAAAACTTGGGCTCTGTCCTTGAGGCATCCTCTGGAGAAAATTCCACATCATCGGTGAGTTTTTTGGCATACTTTACCCCCTCCACAGCAAGCTTTAAAATCTCCTCCTTGGCCTTCTGCAACTTATACTTCATATGAATCTTTGAAGTTGCCAGGAAGACATGGATTCGAGGCTTCTGGGAATACTTTACCGCATCCCAGGCCCTTTTGATATCCTCTTTTGTTGCCCGGGCCAAGCCAGCAATGATGGGTCCTTTCACTTCCTTGGCGACAAGCTTTACTGCCTCAAAATCGCCGGGAGAAGAGATGGGAAAGCCAGCCTCAATGACATCCACCCCTAATTTAGCGAGCTGCTTGGCAATCTCTAACTTCTCCTGGATATTTAGACTCGCCCCTGGGGATTGCTCTCCATCTCTCAGGGTAGTATCGAATATCAATATTCTCTCAGCCATTCTTATTCCTCCATCAAGAAGATATGAGTTAATAAGTTGATAAGTAAATACGTTTATGCGTTTATGCGTTGATGAGTTGATGCGTTTATGCGTGAATGCGTTGATGTGGAAAAATGCAAAATGTAAAATTTTGAATTTTAGTCCGTAATTTTGATATTTGATTTTCCCTCTGGAATTTCTATGAAATTCCGAGGACTTAGTCCCGGAAATTCTCCGAATTTCTCGGGGTAATATTTGATTTGTTAGTTTTCCGTGCTAATCCGTGTTGCTATCCGTGCTCATCCGTGCTTTTTTATGAAGGGCATCATGCTGCGCAGTTCCTTGCCTACCTTCTCTATTAAGTGTTTCTTCTCTTTCTCTCTCAGTCCGTTAAATTTCGGACATCCTGCCTCATTCTCAGCGATCCATTCCTTGGCAAAGGAGCCGTCTTTAACTTCAGATAGTATCTTCTTCATCTCATCTCGAACTGCCTGGGAGATCACTCTCTTCCCTCTTGTGAGGTCACCATACTCTGCGGTATCTGAGACAGAGTATCTCATCCAGGTAATTCCTCCCTCATAGATAAGGTCGGTGATGAGTTTTAATTCATGGAGACATTCAAAGTAAGCAATCTCTGGCTGATATCCTGCTTCCACTAAGGTGTCGAAGGCTGCCTTGATGAGCTCGCTCACTCCTCCACAGAGGATGACCTGCTCACCGAATAGGTCGGTCTCCGTTTCCTCAGTGAAGGTGGTCTCAATCACTCCCGCCCGGGTGCAACCGATTCCCTTAGCATAGGCCAAGGCGATATCCTTCGCCTTTCCCGTATAATCCTGCTCCACAGCAACCAGGGCCGGGGTTCCCTTTCCCTCAGTAAACATCCTTCTTACCAGATGGCCCGGTCCCTTAGGAGCGACCATAAGGACGTCGATATTATCAGGAGGAATAATCTCTTTGAATCTGATGTTGAACCCATGGGAAAAGACCAGGGCATTCCCTTCCTTCAGATTTGGTTCAATATCCTTCTTATATACCTTACCTTGAACGGTATCCGGTATCAAAATCTGGATGATATCTGCTTCCTTCGCTGCTTGAGCACAAGGAACTGGCTTAAAGCCATGTTCTACTGCCAGTTGATAATTATCTGTTCCTTCCACTTCACTCACTATGACATCGAGTCCTGAATCCCTCAAGTTTTGGGCCTGAGCATGGCCCTGAGAACCGTAACCAATAATAGCGATCTTCTTCCCTTTCAATACCTCTAAATTAGCATCCTTCTCATAATAGACTTTTGCCATCTCTACCTCCCTTC
>JAHIPW010000031.1 GCA_018903055.1 bacterium | reverse complement strand
TGGGAACGGGATAGTTTTCAACTACTACCTCTGCCACAGCACTCCCGAACCCTCCCATAATCTGATGCTCCTCACAGGCAACAATGGCTCCCGTCTCCTTGGCGGCGTCGATAATTGCTTCTTCATCTATGGGTTTGACCGTATGTAAATTAATGACCTTAGCACTTATCTTCTTTTTTTCTAACTCATCTGCCGCCTTCAACGCTTCATAGACCATGTAGCCACAGGCGATTAAAGAGACATCTTTTCCTTCTCTGAAAGTAACTGCTTTTCCTAATTGGAAAGGAGTATCCTTCTTAGTAACTAATGCTATCTTCTCCCTTCCAAATCGGATATAGACCGGCCCTTCTATTTCTGCGGCCTTCATGGTCGCCTTATAGGTCTCGATAGCATCGCAGGGAACGATGACCTTCATGTTGGGCAGAACCCTCATGAGTGTAATCTCTTCTAGGGCCTGATGGGTGGCTCCATCCGGGCCAACGCTCACCCCTCCGTGGGCGCCCCCAATCTTGACATTCAAATTGGCATAACAAATAGTAGTCCTTATCTGGTCCCAGGCCCTTCCGGCAACAAAGACCCCATAGGTCGAAACAAATGGTATCTTCCCTGTTAAACTTAATCCAGCCGCAGTATTGAGCATATCCTGCTCAGCAATCCCGATCTGGAAAAAACGATCGGGAAACTTCTCTGCAAACCATAATGTTCTGGTAGAATCGGTTAAGTCCGCACCTAAGACAACCACTTTTGGATTCGTCTTTCCCAACTCAACCAATGCTTCCCCGTAACCATCCCTCGTGGCTTTCATCTCGAATCTCACTCTAAACCTCCTTATGCACGGATATTCACAGAAAAAACGAAGCGGTGAATCGGAGAAGCGGGGAATCGGTGATTGTTTCTATATCTCCCTTTCTCCGTTTCCCCGTGTCCCCGTTTCAACATTCTTGGCATCTGCGTCCTATCCCTCCGCTTCTTCTAATTGTTCTTTAGTTGGTTTCATATTCAATTCCTTTAAGGCCAGTTCTATCTGTTCTCCCTTGGGTGCCACGCCATGCCATTCTGCCTTATCCTCCATGAAAGAGACCCCTTTCCCTTTTATAGTATGGGCAACAATCATAGTGGGCTTTCCCTTCGACTCTTCCGCCTCATCATAGGCATCCATTACTTCCTTTATACTATGGCCATCTATCTCGATGACATGCCAGCCAAAGGCCGCCCACTTATCTCTTACCGACTCTAACTTCATGACATCCTCGGTAAAGCCATCGATCTGGAGTCTATTTCTATCGATGATGGCACAGAGGTTATCCAACTTATAATGACTGGCGGTCATGGCCGCCTCCCAGACCTGACCCTCATCCGTCTCCCCATCTCCTAAGAGACAGTAGGTCCGATAATCCTTCTTGTCCAACCTAGCCCCCAGGGCGATGCCGTTGGCGACAGATAATCCTTGACCCAATGAACCGCAG
The DNA here is from genome assembly GCA_018903055.1 of bacterium. Classification (GTDB taxonomy): domain Bacteria; phylum UBP18; class UBA7526; order UBA7526; family UBA7526; genus DRGV01. The sequence goes on along the minus strand of JAHIPW010000031.1, from coordinate 7,055 downwards.
GAGGTCTCTAATCCAGGAAGATAAAGCATATGGGGATGTCCCTGCAACCGGGAATGTAACTTCCTCAATGTCATTAATTCCTCTTTCGGAAAATAGCCACATCTGGCCATAACGGTATATAGAGCGGGGCAGATATGCCCTTTGGAAAGGATGAACCTGTCCCTATCCGGCCAATCTGGCTTCTTGGGGTTATGACGCATTTTATAATAATAAAGTCCGGTCAGGATCTCAACAGATGATAAAGAACCGCCGGGATGGCCGCTTCCTGCTTCACCCAGCATCTTGATAATGTCCTTCCTGATCTCTGTCGCTTCTTTTTCTAGTTTCTTAATATTCGGTTTCCCCTTCTCCATTTCAAGCCTCCTTTTAGTCGGCACACAGATTAACACAGATTAAAAGATACAGATTGGCACAGATATCTGCGATCATCTGCGTTTTGATCTGCGGTCATCTGCGTTTTAAAGTTTTAAATTCTCTATTCTTCTTACTGCTTCTTCTATTCTTGACTTATCGACTGTTAAAGCCGCCCGGATATAACCTTCGCCAGATTTACCAAAGCCATTCCCCGGGGTCATGACGATTCCACACTTCTCCAGTAAGACCTCGCAGAGCTTCGCTGAAGTATATCTTTGGGGCACCGGAATCCAGGCATAGAAGGCCACCTTTGGCAGGGAAACACCCCAGCCAAGCCTATTCAATCCTTCTACTAAGATATCCCTTCTTTCTTTATAGGTGGCGACATTTTGAGCAATGCACTCCTGCGGACCAGCTAAGGCCTCAATGCCTGCATACTGAATGGCCTGGAAGACACCGGAATCGACATTGGTCTTTATGCTCCCCAATCCAGCCAGGATATCACTATTTCCTACGGCAAAGCCTATCCTCCAACCAGTCATATTATAGGTTTTGGATAGGGAGTGGAACTCTATTCCCACCTCTTTAGCGCCCTCTACTTCCAGAAAACTGGGGGGTTTATATCCATCATAACCCAGCTCGGAATAAGTAGCGTCATGACAGACAATAACATCATTTTCTTTAGCAAATGCAACCACTTTCTTGAAAAAGTCCTTACCTGCTACAGCAGAGGTGGGATTATTGGGATAATTCAGAAAGATTAATTTTACTTTCTTGGCAATCTTTCGATCGATGGCTCCCAAATCCGGTAGAAAATTATTCTCTTTCAATAACGGTATGGAATGGGGAATTCCACCAGCAAGGGTCACACCTGCCCGATATACCGGATAGCCCGGATCGGGAATGAGAGCAATATCTCCTTCATTTATAAAGGCCAAAGGAATATGACCTATCCCTTCCTTGGCTCCGATTAGAGTGAGGACCTCTCTCTCCGGATCCAATTCTACCTGAAATCTCTTCTTATACCAGGAGGCAGCCGCTTCACGGAATTTAAGCATCCCTTCATAGGAAGGGTATCTATGATTCTTAGGGTCCTTGGCTGCTCTGGATAATGCCTCAATGATATGATTAGGGGTAGGCAGGTCTGGATCTCCCACTCCAAAGTCAATAATATCTACACCTTTGGCAATGGCTTCCCTCTTCGCCCTATCAATCTGAGCAAAGAGATAAACGGGTAGTTTTTCTATTCTTTCTGCTTTTTTAATCATAGATAAGCCTCACTTTGTTCGGCAATCTTCACAGATTACAGAATGCGCTTCGCTGGCATTCTAGAGAGCATAAATGATTAAGCATTGACACGGATTAAATGACACGGATTAGCACAGATAATTGAGTTGTTAGGCACATAGCGTTAGCGCAACAGACCTGACATGTCCAGGACACGTTCTGACCAGAGACGTGACTCTTCAACGATCTTCAGTCGTTGTGCGGGGTCTGCCCAAATGCTTGCCCAGGTGCGTTGCCAGCGAGCCAACTGAATTTGTAACTCAACCAACTCCGCCGCCGTGTTCAGGTCCGCGTCAATAGCTGTCCACTCAATGAAAAACTTGCTTTCGTCCAACAGGCTTTCGACCACTTCATAATTCGCAGCATGGGTCGAAAAGGACTTGATACGAGCCAAATTCGCCGCCAACCCGCCCAGACGAATCGGGAGCTCGTCGCGTAAATATCGTTCTCGGATAAGAGTCCAATCTCTCATACGCCCTCTAACAACTGCTGAGTAATTTGAGTAACGCGCTCTCGAACGGTTGGATCAAGAATATCCATTGACCGATTGTTCTGACGCGGACGGATATTAATGAGCGCTTCATAAGTCACCTGTTGGGTTTGTGGATTCCAATCTGCTCCCCAAATATCTTCCTGTTTACTGCCATCTTCAAGCAGGGCAGATTCACAGTCCGCATGAAGCGGGCCGCCGCCTGCGAGGATACCACGCTGAATATCCACTGCCAATTTGACATAGGCGCAAAGAGTCTGGAGCATTTCGTCCAGTTGTTCTTTGGTAGCCCGAGTGCGTATAATGTGAATCATTCTATTTGTTACCTCAACATTGATTTACGGTGCATATTTCTCATTGAACGTGCCTAACATAGGTTTATCTGTCCTGATAAGATAGGCCTCACTTTGTTCGGCAATATTCACAGATTAGCACGGATTAAATGACACGGATTAGCACAGATAAAGCTATTCACACTCTACTGTATTATTGTCACAAGCATGTATCTTACAACCTGTAACTTGTATCTTGTTTCTTGTATCTTGCAGCCTGTAGCCTGCAACTGTCCCACTGCCTAACTGTCACACTGTCAAACTGATTTTCGAGCTATCGTCTTTCTTGTTTTTTCTTTTTTGCGTCCTTTTTTGCTTGTGTTTGTCTTGATTGCTTATCCCTATCCTTCTTACCTTTATCTCCCATAACTTCTTCACCTCCCTTTCGAAAAGTTTGAAATTATAAAAACTTAACGGCTAGAATCAGCTGCCTTGTGGAGCCGCTTTAACGGCAGAACAAGATCAGCTAGGTTGCTTTTTTATATGATTTTATTTTTTCATATAACATAGGTTTATCTGTACTAATAAGATAGGCTCCCTGGAGCAAGTAGGAAAATGAAAATACCCAAAATTTCTAATACCTAATATCCAATTTCTAACAAAATGTCTAATGTTTTAATGTCTAATTTCTAAAAATTTTTGACATTCTGGCATTGAAAATTTCATTGGAAATTAGAAATTGGGAATTGGAAATTAAGTCTAGCTTTCCCCTTTTTACATCTTGTTACGCTAAACTAGCTCTCCTTGATAGATAATTTCCGCATCCCCCTCCAAATAAAGATTGGTAATCTTGGCATCAGAGGAATCAAAGTATATTGTCAGGATAGAACCGCTTTTGGTATACATCTTAGTGGGAGATTTTGTTCTGCCCAATAGATGGGAGACGATGGCACTGGCGCAGGCCCCTGTCCCACAGGCTAAGGTCTCATCCTCTACCCCCCTCTCATAGGTCCTGATATCAAGGGAATCCTTATCCCTTACTTTTATAAAATTGACATTCGTTCCCGCAGGGGCAAATTTCTGGTGATACCTGATCTTTTTTCCTATTTCTTTTACTTTTGCTTTTTCTAAATCCTCTGTAAAGAGAACAACATGGGGAACACCGGTGTTGATACTATGGACCTTATATTCTTTATTGTCTACTAAAAGATTAAAATTCAATCTGGTGTCGGTGGGTTCACCCATTTTTATTTTTACTCTATCACCAGAGGCAACCTCTGCTTCCAAAATCCCCGCCCTGGTTTCGATTTTGAGTTTCGGGTTTCGGGTTTCGGGTTTCGGGTTTCGACCTTGGACTTTGGACTTTGCCTGCCCCGTAGGCTTGTCCTTCGGGGGACCTTGCCTCTCGTCCCGAGGGGACTCGAGATCCCCGAGGGAGACTTTGGACTCATACAATGCTACACATCTTGCTCCATTACCACACATCTCGACCTCTCCCCCATCGGGATTGAAGACCCTCATCTTGAAATCGGCCTTAGAAGAACTTTCTATTAAAAGCACCCCATCCGCCCCTATACCCATCTTTCGCTTGCAAACTTTTCTCACAAAATCCAGCATCCAGGATCCAGTATCCAGGATCTGCTTTTCCCGATTATCTATCACAACAAAGTCATTCCCGCTGGCAGACATTTTAGTAAACTTAATCATCTCTTTCTCTTTGTAAATCTCTTTATGCACAGATTAGCACAGATTACAACACGGATGAGCACGGATAAATCTGTGTGAATCCGTAATCAATCCGTGCCAATGCTTAATATTTATGCTCTCTCCAATGCAAGCGAAGCGCATTGGGTAATCCGTGTTAAGGATAGATTCCTCGTAGTCTTGTAGCCTCTGCCACCCTTGAGACGGCAAGCATATAGGCGGCCATCCTCATATCTACTCTATGTTTCTTTGAAGTGCGCAATACATCATAGAAGGCCTCGGTCATGATCTCCTCTAACTTGGTATTGACCTCCTTCTCCTTCCAGAAGAGGGCCTGGGTGTCCTGGACCCATTCGAAGTAGGATACCACCACTCCACCGGCATTGGCCAGGATATCAGGAATGACGAAGACTTTCTTCTTGGCTAATATCTTATCTGCTCTGGGAGTAATAGGGCCATTGGCGGCCTCAGTAATCATTCTTGCTCTTATGCGATGGGCATTCTCACTGGTGATCTGGTTCTCTAAGGCAGCGGGAATGAGAACATCGACCTTTAGACTAAATAGTTTCTCATTCGCTCTCTTAGGATTGCTAACGAACTTGGGTCCTTTAAATCCTTTGAGGAGTTTATCCTTACTTTTCTTAATATAGGCTATCAGGGAAGGAATATCTATCCCTTCCGGATCGAACAGGCCACCACTGATATCACTGACCGCTATAATCTTTGCTCCTGCCTCGCGCAACAACCTGGCGCTGGCGCTTCCTACATTTCCGAATCCCTGGATAGCGACCGTTGCTCCTTTCAAGGAAAGGCCAAGGTGTTTTAACCCCTCGCGAGTAGCAAACATTACCCCTCTTCCCGTAGCATCAAGCCTCCCTTTAGAACCTCCCAGGTCAACGGGCTTTCCCGTAACCACCCCGGGAACAGAAAACCCCTGATGCATACTATAAGTATCCATCATCCAGGACATGGTCTGGGGATTGGTATAGACATCGGGAGCCGGAATATCCTTCTCCGGACCGATCATCATCATAATCTCATAGGTAAACCTTCTAGTCAAGCCCTCCAGTTCTTTTAAAGACATCTCCCTGGGGTTACAGTATATTCCCCCTTTTGCTCCTCCAAAGGGAATATTCACTACGGCGCACTTCCAGGTCATGAGCATGGCTAAGGTAGTAACTTCTTCCAAGGTAACCTCAGGATGATACCTTATTCCGCCCTTTCCTGGACCCCGATCCAGGTTATGCTGCACCCGATAGCCAGTGAATACTTTTAAACGCCCATTATCCATCTTGACCGGGACGGAGACGATCAAGGCCCGCTTAGGAAACTTGAGTTTATCCACCAGTCCTGAATCCAGTTTTAACTTCTTGGCCACCATATCCAAACGCTCCCGAGCATCAGCTAGAAATTGCATTCCCTTCCGGTAATCTCTGGTCATCGCATTCCTCCTCATTCAAAATATAGTTTACAGTTTACCCGCTCGGCCTTTGGCCTCGCTGTTTACAGTTTACCGTTTTTTCACCGTAAACCGTACACCGTTAACCGTAAACCCTATCTCACTGGTTACTGTTCGCTGGTTACTGTACACCTACTTTTTACGCTTTAAGTAGGCATCTATAGCCCGGGCGGCTCTTTTTCCATGGCCCATGGCATCGATCACCGTGGCTTCGCCTGGGATTATGTCTCCACCAGCGAATACTCCCGGGATAGAGGTGGCCCCATCCTTATCCACCAGGATATGGCCCTTAGGAGCGGTCTTCAGGCTTGGGGTATAGGAAGGCAATAAGGGGTTGGGCCCCTGGCCTATGGCCACTATTACCGTATCTACTTTCATCATAAACTGAGAACCATCAATAGGCAAAGGCCTCCTTCTCCCGCTTTCATCGGGCTCCCCCAATCTCATCCGGATGCACTCCATCCCCTTAACCCATCCTTCTTCATCTCCCAGAAAGCGTATGGGTAGGGTCAGGAGTCTTATTTTTACTCCTTCTTCCTTAGCATGTTCTATCTCTTCCCGGCGAGCGGGCATCTCTTTCTCACTTCTTCTATAAGTAATGGTTACTTCTTCTGCTCCCAGGCGTAGAGCAACCCGGGCGGCATCGAAGGCCACGTTTCCTGCACCGAGCACCGCCACCCTTCCTCCCTTTCTAACCGGAGTATCATACTCCGGGAACCTATCGGCCTTCATCAAATTGACCCGGGTCAGGAACTCATTCGCCGAATAGATACCATTCAAATTCTCTCCCGGGATGTTTAAAAAACGGGGAAGCCCGGCTCCAGTACCGATGAAGATGGCCTTATATCCTTGCGCGAATAAATCCTTCAGAGTAAATATCTTGCCTACGAGCATATTGGTCCGGATCCCTACCCCCAGCCTTTTTATTCCCTCAATTTCGAAATCCAGGACTCGTTTGGGTAATCTAAACTCCGGGATGCCATACCTCAAGACCCCTCCTGGAAGATGTAAAGATTCGAATATGGTTATTTTATATCCTATCTTAGATAGGTCGGCTGCTGCAGTCAGTCCAGCCGGGCCAGAGCCCACCACCGCCACCTTTGGCTTATCGCTAATCGTTAATCGCCTATCGTTGTTTTTTGCGACCTGCGACCTGCGACCTGCGACCTGCGAAATGCCCCAGTCAGCAACGAACCTCTCCAGCCTCCCGATGGCTGAGGGTTCCCCTTTTTTGCCCAGAATACATCGGACCTCACACTGGGTCTCCTGGGGACAGACCCGACCACAGATGGCAGGCAGGTTATTCTTATTCCACAGAATTTTAAGGGCGGAATCGAACTTCCCTTCCTTTATAGAGGAGACAAATCCCGGGATATCTATCTCTACCGGGCAACCTTCTTTACAGGGTGCCGGGGAACACTCCAGACATCTACTTGCCTCTTCCCTTGCCTCTTCTGCGCTATAACCCAGGGCTACCTCTTGGAAGTTC
>JAHIPW010000030.1 GCA_018903055.1 bacterium | reverse complement strand
TAGGGGGCATTGTGCTAAACTATTAAGTAGTTCTTTGACAATTTAATACTTGTAAAGTTACCTGCCCCGACGAGCGAGGAGAAAGGAGGAAAGATTATAGATTCTATAATCATCAAGACCGGCCTCCTTCATAAAAAGAGAATGCTCCAAGAAGCAAAGGCATTTGCTAAAAAATTATCTGTTTAAATCAGTATCCATCTGTCTGAATCGTTTTTGAAAAGAATTCGCCCAAAAGTTGAAAAACTAATATTACCTAAAATAAAAATGAAAGCCGCTTAGATAGCGGCTTTTTTATTTGACCGATGTTATATAATATGCTATATTAACTCCGATAGGAGTTATAAAGTGAGAAAGAGAATTTTAAAGAAGATCGCTCAGATTTCATACCATAGATACCGATTGGTATTAAGTATTGCTTTAGTCTTGACTATTGTCTCACTCCTTCTCTCCTTCCGTCTGGAACTGAAGACAGACGTCATCCATCTCCTTCCTCCAGAATCCAAGGCAGCCAGGGTATTCTGTCGGGCCATCTCCTCCTTTGGTACCTTCGATTATCTGATTGTTCTCATTCGAACCGCAGATGACGCAGATAAAACCGCACCTGCCTGCCGAAGCCTTGGCGCAGGCAGGGATGACGCAGATGTCAAGAGATTGGAGGATTTTAGCGACTCCTTTGCCTCTGAACTAAGAAAGTCAGACCTCATTGAAGATATAGATTATAGGGTTTCAGCAGAGTTAAAAAGGTTCTTTCAAAAGGAGTTATTGAAGCATCCCTATCTCCACCTTTCTTCAAGCGATATAAAGAGTCTAAAAAATAAACTGAGCGATGAAGCCATTCATCAACAGTTAAAGGAGAATAGACGCCTCTTGGCCAGCCCTATCTCCTTTGCTACCAAGAACTTCATCCAGAAGGACCCCTTTAATCTAAGAAGCACATTCAAAGATTATATCTTTCAGCAGAAAGGACCCTATAACCTCGATCTCAGTAGAGGATATTATCTCTCTTCTGATCAGAGGGCTCTCTTGATGATTATTAAACCCAAGAGACCACCCACGGATATAAAATTTGATAAGGAGTTACTCAAAACCATTAAGGAAGCAGAGGAAAAAATCTCCAAAGAAGGAGTGCGAGTAGGTTATACCGGCGGCTACATTATGGCCCTGGATGATGAGAAAATGATTAAGAGAGATATCATACTCACCATTTCTCTCACCTTCTTTTTAATTCTTGCTCTATTTTTCATTACTTTCAGAAGGAAGGAGACCTTCTTCTTTGTGAGTCTCCCTCTTTTAATGGGCCTGGCCTGGACAGTGGGAATTGCTTCTCTATATCCCAGGCATCTCAACATGATTACCTTCGGCTTCTTTCCTATTCTGATCGGCCTGGGAGTGGATTATGCCATCCACATCTATAATCGTTATTTAGAAGAAAAGGGAAAAGGAAAGGATATCTTGAGTTCATTGGAGATTACCCTTTCCCAGACCGGGGAGGGGATACTGACCGGAGCCCTGACTACTGCAGTTGCTTTCTATTCTTTGACATTCACTAAATTTCGAGGACTATCTGAGTTAGGATTCCTTTCCGGGACAGGAATCCTGGCCTGTCTTCTGTCCATGTTCTTCATCCTTCCGGCAATCTTGAGCTGGCAATCCCGCCGAAGTCCGGCGAAGACGGAAAAGATAAAACCATTAAGTTCCTTTGGTTTGGAAAAAGTCTCCAGATTTCTTCTAAGGTCTCCCAAAATTACCTTAATCATCTCTACCCTTGTTACTTTAATCCTGGGCTTGAGCGCTTTAGGAATTACCTTTGATAGCGACTTCCGGAGCTTGCGGCCAAAAGAGACCCCGGCCTTCAGGATCCAGGATGAGATGGGAGAGAAATTCGGCTCTCCTTCTGATCCCTTGATGATCATCGCCTCTGGTGAGAATAAGGAGGAGGTCCTCAAAACCAATGAGAGAATAACCCAGAGAATAGAGGAATTAAAAAAGGAAGGGAGCATAGAACATTATCAATCCCCAGTCAGCCTTCTTTCCTCAAAGAAGAGGGTCCGAGAAAACATTAAAGAGTTAAGAGGGTTTGACTTTGAGAGAATAATCGCTACCTTTAAGGAAGCACTTTTAAAGAATGGCTTCAGAATAGAGGCCTATCAAAACTATCTAGACGAGATGAGAGATTTAAAGGCGAGACTGAAAGGCCCTATCTCCATCCCGAATTCAGGGAAGGGCTTGGAGAAGATGACTAAACGCTATCTTATCAGAGATGAGGAAGGGTTCAAGGTCCTGGCCTTAGCCTATCCCAAGAAGAGAGTCCTTTCTCCAAAAGAAGCAGATGAATTTGGAGAGAGAATAAAGGGAAACGAGAAGGGGATTGAAGTTACCGGGGTGGGGATTATTGCCAGTGAATTGAAGAGATTGATTACTAAGGATTTTATCCTGGCTACGGTCCTTGCTTTCTCCGGGGTCTTCATTATGCTCTTAATCCACTTTAGAAGAATAAAGGTAGTAATCCTTGCTATGGCTCCTTTAATCTGTGGTATAATCTGGATGTTGGGGATTATGAGGCTCATTGGCCTACGAATGAACTTCGTCAATATCGTGGTCACTCCTCTTATCTTGGGGATAGGAATAGACGATGGCATCCACATCATCCATCGCTATTTAGAAAAGAAAGAGGAAGGGGTGGAAGATGCCATTCATCATACGGGAAGGGCGGTAGTCATGACCTCTCTTACTACTATGGTGGGTTTCGGAAGCCTGGTCTTTGCTCAATATAGAGGATTGGCTACTATGGGGGGCTTGGCTCTTCTTGGCGTGGGCCTATGTCTCATTACTTCTTTGACCATTTTGCCGGCATTACTCAAAATAACAGAAAACACGAATCGACACAAATAATTTAGTTCGGAGTTCGCCCCGACGAGCGTGGAGAGGAAGGGTCGGGATCTCCGCTTCGCTCCGAGAGTTCGCCTCTCGTCCCGAGGGGACTCGAGGTCCCCGAGGGAGAGTTCGGAGATAAGAAACACGAAGGGACACGAAAAGACACGAACTGGAAAGATGAAAAGTTTAAGATAACCAAGACACGAATTGACACGAATTTAAATGATAGGAAATAACGAAAGAAGCAATTAAAATCTGTGATCTGTGTTAATCCCTGCCCCGTTAGAGGCCGCCCTGCCGAAGGCACGGCTACGGCCGCCTTGGGGCGACCTGCCTCTAACGGGGTGAATAATCAATCTGTGAGTATCTGTGTATTAGGGGGGAGAAATGAAAAAAATATTAGTGCTCCTAATTCTGATGATGGGAATGGCGAGTGCTGTTTGGGCTCAGGATTACGAATTTGTCAAGAAGTGGGGAGAATGTGGAAAGTGGGATGGGGCTTTCCAGTATCCCATGGGCATTACCCTGGATAGCCGGGGGAATATCTATGTGGCAGACAAACAGAATAACTCTTTCCAGAAGTTTGATCCCGAAGGGAATTTCATCGCCAGATGGCCTGGGGAATCCGAACTTGGTGCTGAATTATACTATCCCTATGACTTAACGGTAGATATGCTGGGTTATATCTATGTTGTCAATTCCTATGGGCAATCGGTTAAGAAATTCACTTCCCAGGGGAAGTTCGTTGCCCGCTGGGGTAACGAAGGCCAGGGAGACGGTCAGTTCTCCTATCCCTTTGGCATAGATGTTGATTCTTTTGGGAATATCTATGTTGCCGATACCAAGAATAATAGAATCCAGAAGTTCGATTCTCAGGGGAAGTTTCTTCTCTCCTTTGGAGAAGAGGGGAAGAAGGAAGGGGAGTTTCGGGCTCCTTCTGATCTTACTGTTGATAGAGTAGGAAATATCTATGTTGCTGACTCCTGTAATAATAGGATTCAGAAGTTCGATCCTAAAGGAAATTTTCTTTTTGCCTGGGGAACGAAGGGAAGGGGTCCGGGGGAGCTTTACGCTCCTAGTGGTATCGCCTTAGGTTATAGGGGCCGGATCTACGTCGCAGATACCGGGAACTGCCGCATTCAGGTCTTCGATTCCGAAGGAAAGTTCTTAACAGAATTCGGAAAACCGGGCTCTCTATCCGGTGAGTTCAACAAGCCCTATGGGATAGCTGTAGATAGAGAAGGAAACATCTACGTAAGCGATACCTACAATCATAGGATACAGGTCTTTGGACCAGTAAAGAAATCAGGGATTAGCAGGGAATAGTAGGGATTAGTAAGGATTAGCAGGGACAATTCGCGCACCTGCTCCATTCCCCGACTTGTCGGGGCGAACTAAATTATTTCGCAACCATTCATAACCGACCATATTTTCACTTAACCCGTAACTGGTTATAACGTGGACGCGACCCTCTTTATTACCATAATTTCCTTGACAAAAGCATATTTGTATGTTTTAATGCTTAATAGATACCATAAGGGGGTATATAAATGGCATCAAAAAATACCATTTTAACGGAAAAACGACTCAGGGATATAGAAGATATTATTGCCTCTAAGGGTAAGATTGTGACTGCCAGCGACATCTATAAAGCCTTAGGTAAAAAATATTCTAGATTTGTCTTAAAGAAAAGGATATACGACTTAAAAGAAAAAGGTTGGCTCATTCCTTTACGAAGAGGGCTTTATTTTATCTCGGATATATCTTCGCGTGGCTTTGTGAATATTTCGCCTGTTATTATAGCAGGCGCCTTTGATAAAGATTCTTATGTTTCACTGGACTCGGCTTTAAGTTTTTACGGACTTTTTGAACAAATGCTGCGTACCGTATCATCCGTAACTAAAGTTAAGTCCAGGAAGTACATCTTCCAGGATAACACCTACCGCTATCTGAAAATAAATAAGAAACTATTTTTTGGTTTTAAAACCGAAAACATAGAAGGCTATTATGCTAAAGTTGCTGAGCTTGAAAAAGTAATCCTGGATTACCTTTATTTCAAAAATGATACATATTCTGTTGACTTATTGTTAGAGAAGCTACAAAAAGCAAAAGATAAGATTGATTTTAAGAAATTGTTTATTTATGCCCGAAAGTTTCCTG
>JAHIPW010000029.1 GCA_018903055.1 bacterium | reverse complement strand
GAAAACCACGAAACTATGAAAAATTTTGTGTTTTCGTGTTAAATAAGTTCTCGTGCTTTCGTGGTAAATATTGCTGGTTAAATTCGATAAATCCGTGGTTGTATTGAAATTTCGATGCTTTTAAACAAGTATATCACCAATAAAGAAATTTGTCAAATTCTAAAAAGAGATTTCTGAAAAAGTCAGAAATCTTGATTACGGTGATCAAAGGTCTCTGGACATTTTTTCAGAGACTTCAAAAAGGCTTCTTCGTTCTATGGGAAGTTTTAAGGCCTCCTCTTTGCTCAGATTCAAGAGGGCCCTTGTCACTTCCTGGGGTCTTACCTTTATCTTAAGAAGCATCCTTAAGACGCGGATTTCTTTGTACTGCTTACTGCGCAAGTCTATAGCACGCTGATTGCCGCTGATAAAATCTCTTAGCTCTAACTTCAGAATTGAGGGCCGGATGTCAATCTCCTTTATTCCCTTCTTCACCCCGTTAGAAGTAAAACGCCCAAGGCGTTTGCCCCGACTTTGTCGGGGACTTCTAACGGGGTTCGTCTTCCTCTTAATAATGATCTCTCTCTGTGCTAAAAATTCCTTAATTCTTTTTCTGATATCTGATATCTGATATCTGCCATCTAACCTCACTTCATATTCTGCGCAATTAAAGGTAGCCATTAAGGATTTGCTCTTGAGGGGAATGATTTCTGCCTCTTTAACTCTCAAGCCAGAAGGAAGTTCTTCATTCAATCGCACCTTAAGTTTTTCAGGGTTGATGGAGTCAGAAAATTCTATATCAGCATACTCACTCTGACTTGTCAGTCCTAAGGAAAGAGGAGGACTGAAGCTAATCTTCTCTCTGGACACAAAACCGCAAGTTGTGGCAACGGGTAGATTTGCCCTCCTCATTGTGCGGGTGAAAACTCTCACCATATCGAGATGGGAGATGTACTTTATTTCCTCTCCCTTACTAAATTTAATACGAATCTTTTGTTTACTTCTTAAAGGATGAGTAGTCGTTTTGCTCGTCTGCCCGTCTGCCCGTCTGCCCGTCTGCCCGTCTGTCCGTCTGTCCGTCTGCCTATTTGACAGGTTGACAGTATTACTGTTTACCTTTTCCCTTCTCCTTCTTTCTTCTTCTCTCACTTTCTCCATTTCCCCGTTTCGCTGGTTCGTCATTTTTTGGCTGGCTTTCTTATCCTCTTCTATTAAAAATTCTTTGCTCATACCGATATCGATATGGTCCCAAGGAAGGGGTTCCTCATAATCCCTCTTTCTAGTAGCATAGAAGGAGGGATCAATGTCACATTCCATAAAGGCCTCCTGCCAGAGAGGGAATTTAAACTCTTCCCTCCAGCCATCAAACTTGCAGCCTTTCTTATGGGCCCGGAGCAATACATCTGAGAGTCTCCTGTCGCCCCTTGAAAAGACAGCCTCCAAGAGACTGGCCTCTGGATTGTGGGCCCTCACCTCAATCCTTCTAGGAATACTTCTCCTTAAATATGAGATCTTTTCTTTCAATTCAGAGAGTTCTATCTGTCCCCTCCACTGAAAAGGAGTGTGGGATTTAGGAACAAAGGGGGCCAGAGAGAGGCTCACCCGAGATGGGTGTCTCCTCTTTACCTCTTTGGCTAACTCAACAATGGCCTGGACATCCTCCTCTTTCTCTCCTGGAAGACCGAGCATAAAGTAGAGCTTTAGCGGCCGCCGGAAGGAAGCAATCCTTTCGACCGTCTTCAAGAACTCTTCCCTCTTCCAGACTTTATTGATTACTTCTCTCAAAGATTCCCGTGCCGCCTCTGGCGCCAAGGTAACCGAACCCCTCTTCAGTTCCCTTTCTAAGGACAGAGGGAAGGTATCCACCCGAGAAGAGGGCAGAGAAAGAGAAATCCTAAAGGGGGCAAGCCTCCCCTTTAAAGAAAGGATGAGTTCTTCAAGTTGATAATAGTCGCCAACATTTAAGGAGGAGAGGGAGAGATCCTCATAGCCTGTAGCCTGGACGGCTTCAGCCGCCAAAGAAAGGAGAGAATCGATACTCCTCTCTCGCGGTGGCCGGTAGATGATACCCGCCTGGCAGAACCTGCATCCCCGACCACATCCCCTCCTGACCTCCAGGACAATGCGATCGTGAACAATGCTTAAAAAGGGGAGGATGAATTTAGTGGGATAGTAGACCTCATTTAGGCTGGGGGCAACCCTTCTTTCAATCCTCTCCGGAATATTATTTCTCACAGGCTTCACGGTCTTATGGGTTCCATCTGGATAGTAAGAGACCTTATAGAGAGAAGGAACGTAGACTCCGGAGACCCTGGCTAATTTAATTAAGAGTTCTTCCTTACTCCCCCTTTCCTTTTTATGATCAATTAAAACTCGAGCAATCTCCAGAATCACTTCCTCCCCTTCTCCAATGACGAAACAATCTATAAAGTCGGCCAGGGGTTCCGGGTTATAGGCCCCGGGACCACCAGCCATGATCAGGGGAAAAGCCTCTCTCCTCTCTTCACTCTTTAAGGAAATGCCGGCCAGATCGAGCATATTTAAGATATTAGTATAGGTCAGCTCATGCTGTAGGGAGAAACCGATAAGATCAAAACTTTTAAGTGGGGTATGGGATTCCAGACTGAAGAGAGGAATATTTTCCTTTTTCATTATTCCCTGGGCATCTATCCAGGGGGCATAGACCCTCTCTGCCAGGATATTATCCTGGTCATTTAATATGTGATATAGGATCTTCAGTCCCAGATGGGACATCCCCACCTCATAAGTATCGGGAAAGGCCAAAGCGACCTTAAGGGCTACCTTATTATGGTCTTTATGAATACTATTTATCTCATTCCCCAAATACCTGGCGGGCCTTGAGACCAGGGGGAGCATCCCTTTTATCTTTTCCTCTAAAGAAACCATTTCTACTCCGCTTCAAGCCACAAGCTGCAAGCCTCAAGCTTCAAACCTATAGCCTGTAGCCTGAAGCCTGTAGC
Organism: bacterium; assembly: GCA_018903055.1. Taxonomy (GTDB): domain Bacteria; phylum UBP18; class UBA7526; order UBA7526; family UBA7526; genus DRGV01. The sequence continues at coordinate 15,253 of JAHIPW010000029.1, read as the reverse complement.
TGTTCTTAAACATGAATCTTCTCATTCTAATATTGAGTAAAAAGCCAATGGAGACGAGACTCATCACCAAGTGGCTCCCTCCATAGCTTAAGAAAGGCAGGGGCAAGCCCGTAGCAGGCAGGATCCCGGTTGCCATGGCGATATTAATTATTACCTGACTGGCCAGGATGGTAGCAATCCCTGCTGCTAAGAGAGATCCCAATCTATCCTTAGCATGAAGGCTTATTTCAATTGCCCGGATGATGATGAAGAGGTAGAGAAGAATGAGGAAAAGGGATCCCAAAAGGCCCCACTCCTCAGCAAAGGAGGAAAAGATGAAATCTGTATGATGTCCGGGTAAAAAATTACTCTGGGTGCTGTTTAGAAATCCTTTCCCCAGGAGCCGACCAGAGCCGATAGCGATTTTGGACTGGATGATATTGTAGCCCGCACCCAGGGGGTCCCTCGTTGGATTTAAGAAGGAGAGGATCCTCCTTTTCTGATAGCCGTGTAAGAAGAACCATCCTAAGGGAGAAGCAAGTAGAAAGAAACCGATTAAAAGAAAAAGATGCTTTGTCCTGGTACCAGCGAGATAGACCAGAACCAATCCCAAAGGCAGAAAGAGAAGGGCGGTTCCTAGATCAGGCTGGCTGGCTATTAGAAAAAGGGGTAGAGCGACAATGGCCAGGGGGATGAGAATATCTGCTTTCTCCTTTCGGTTTATCCCGTTAGAGGTCCTTCCGATGGAACGTCGGGAGGCATCCGACCCCGAAAGGGACGGATTACCTCTAACGGGGCTTAGGTATCTGGCGAGGAGAAGGAAGGTTGCTACCTTGGAAATTTCTGAGGGTTGAAAGGTTAGGGGGCCAATAGAGAGCCAGCGGCGGACACCTAATGCTGGGGGACTAAAAAAGAAGAGAAAGAAGAGAAGCAGGAGGCTTCCCAGATAAAGGAAGGGGGCCCATCTGGACCACTTATGATAATCTATGGAGAAAACAATGACGCAGACAACCAAGCCCAGACCCAGAGAGGCGAGTTGCTTCAGGTGATAGGGAGTATCCAATGTCTTTGCTGTACTATAGATGGTCAGTATCCCTATTAGACATAAGAGAAGGGTAATGGCCAGTAGTGGCCAATCGAAGTTCTTTAAGAGTCTTTTATCAAACATTACTCGCTCCTTTTAGTCGCTCGGGTCCAATGTCCTATGTCCGAAGTCCAACGTCCAAAATTAAAGACTTTGTTATTTGGTTAGGGTTAGGGTTAAGTTGTTGGTTTAGTTGTTGGGTTAGGTAGTTGGTCTTAAACACCTAACCCTTACCTAACTACTAAACCCACTATCTTACCCTAACCTAACTACCAACGACTTAGGACTTTGGACCTTGGACTTTGGACTTTAATTCCCTTTCAACTGGTTACTGTTCGCTGGTTACTGTTCGCTGGTCAAAGTATGCTTCGAATATTTTTTTGGCAATGGGAGCGGCAACCTCCCCTCCCATCCCTCCATGCTCTATAAGAACGGCGAGCGCTATCTCTGGTTCTTTGTGGGGGGCGAAGCCAATGAACCAGGCATGGTCCTCTCCTAAGGGGTTTTCAGCGGTACCCGTCTTCCCCGCTACTCCTACTCCCTCTATCTTTGCCCGCCAACCAGTTCCTAGTTCATTGACCACACCAAAGAGGGATTCCCTCAGGAATTCAATGGTCTCTCTCTCTAAATTAATCTCTCTTACCAAGCGAGGCCCCATTCTCCATATTGTCTCCCCCTCTGAAGAGATGATTTCCTTAACCAATTGGGGTTCATATAGCCTCCCTCCATTAGCGACAGCACTCATTAGACTTGCCATCTGTAAAGGGGTGACTAAGAGATACCCCTGACCTATGGAGAGGTTGACGGTATCTCCTTCATACCATCCCCTGCCCAGAGAATCCTTCCTCCATCGCTTGGTGGGCAGAAGACCTTTTTCCTCATGGGGAAGGCCTATCCTGGTTGATTGGTCCAGGCCAAACTTTTGGGAGAGTTCCACCAGGTTATCCACCCCCACCCTCAGGCCCAGTTGATAGAAGAATATGTCGCAGGAATGAATGATGGCTTCTTTAATATTCAATTCCCCATGCCCCTCCTTCCTCCAGCACCTGAAGACCCGATCCTTAAAGGGGAAGGTTCCCGAGCAGGAGAACCTCTCATCTCTGGAGATAAGTCCTTTCTCCAGCGCAGCAAGAGCAGTAATTACCTTGAAGATCGAACCCGGGGCATACTGACCCTGGATGGCACGATTGGTCAGGGGATGTAGGGGATCCTCCTTTAAGGAGGACCACTTCGTCTTCGAGATTCTGGGGACAAAGAGGTTGGGATCGAAGGTTGGGGAACTCACCAGGGCCAGGACCTCCCCTGTTCTGGGATCCAGGACCACGATGGCTCCTGAACGGCCTCTCAGAGAATCCCAGGCCACTTCCTGCATTCTCTTATCAATGGTGAGTATGAGGTCATTCCCGGGGATAGGCTTTCTATAGCCGATGACCCCTATCCTCTGACCCTGGTTACTGATCTGAACCTGCCAGCCCCCATCCTCACCCCTGAGATACCCATCATAGACCTTCTCTAATCCATCCTGGCCCATCCTATCCCCCAAGGAGTATCCCTTGCTCCTCAAGGTCCGCAGCTCCTCCCTGCCGATCTCCCCTAAGTATCCCAGGACCGGAGCCAGAAGCTCCCCATCCGGATAGTAGCGCAGGGGCCGGGTCTTCACATCCATCCCTGCTAAACTCCCCTTCCTCTCCAGAATCTTAGTCGCCACTTCCAAGCCGACATCCTCTTTCAATAGAACGCTTGAGAAGGGAGTGGGCCACTTCGCTATTCTTTCCCTGATCTCCTCTTTCCTCATCCCAATTATGGGACCGATGTGGTCGATGGTCTCATTCAATATCTCCTCACTCAGATTCCATGGATGGATGGTGATGGAGAAGGAGAGACGACTTTTGGCCAAAACCCTTCCCTTTCGATCGTAGATGAGGCCCCGAGGGGCGGGATAGGCCAGGAGTCTAATACTATTATCCTCTGCTAAGCGCGTGAACTTCTCACCCTGAAAAATCTCCAGGACCCAGAGTCTCAAAAAGAGGATAAGAAACAAGAGACATATGATAACGGTAACGAATAAGAGGCGGAAACGAAATTCCCTCCTCGTTGAAGGAGGCCGGAGGTCAACCCCGCCCCTTTCTGTTACAAAGAAACGCTTCCGAGTAAAGGGTGCGGGGTCAAAAGGCATAATCGCTGACCCCTGTCTTCTTGAAGACATAGAAGAGGAGGGGGGTAAGAAGAGAGGTATAGAGAGAAGTGGGGAGGATGATGTGAAGAAATGAATGGGAGAAGGGAAGGGCAAGATGGAGAGAGGAGAGAAGAATAAAGAGAAAAATTCCCTCTAAAAGCATGGCTATAAATAGAAGGAGCCCCTGGATGAAGGGGGCTTCGAAGTATAGGAAGGGTGCTACTGCGCCCAGTAAAAATCCCAGGGCTGTTTTGGAGAGGGCATTGGTCCCTAAGGGGGCAAAGGAGAAGAGGTCTAACAAAATCCCAGCCAGGAAACCGCACCAGGCCCCAGAGATGGGCCCCTTATGGAGAGCTATAAAAATAACTAGGATGAAAAGGAAGTCGGGCTTTATTCCTAAGATGTTCAGTCCATTCAGGAGAGTGGCCTGAAGAGTAACCAGAAAGAGGAGAAGAAAGAAAAAAATTATTCTCTTTATCCCGCCTCTTCCTTGCCTGCAGTTGGGACTGGGGGAGAAGAAGGGGCGGGGTTTACTCCTACACCTTTCTGCTACGAAAGGATTTTTCCGAGTAAAAGGGGCGGGGTTCACTTAAGGATCAGGACTTCTTCTAATCTGCTCAGGTTGGCCTTGGGGGTAACGATTATCTCCAGGAAGAGATCCTGAGGATGAGAAGCCTCTATTCTTTTTATTCTTCCTATGACGAGACCCTTGGGAAAGAGGCCCTCTTCCAGGCCAGAGGTGGTAATCACATCTCCTTCCCTGACATCTGCTCCTAAGGGGAGGTACTTTAAAATCAGGCCTCTCTTTCTTCCCTGGAGCACCCCCTGAACTCGAGACCTCTCTATGAGAGCACCAATCTCGCTCTCCAGGTCAGTGATGAGCAGAACCTGACAGGAATTCCGGTGGACTTTATTCACCCTTCCCACCAGACCCTCTGGAGTAATTACTACGAAATTCTCTTCTACCCCCTCTTCCCTTCCCTTATCGAGAAGGATAGAGTTGAACCAATTAGTGGGCTCCCGACCGATAACCAAAGCGGCCATGCTTCGGTGGGTAAGTCTCTCTCTTAATTTAAGGAGACTCCTCAGGCGTTCATTCTCCCTTTCAAGTTCCAAAAGGAGCCTCTCTTCCCCCTGGGATAAGGTCTCCCTGGGATGAGAAGTGGTCTTGGCCAGAACCTTTGCCGGCAGATAAATGACAGCGGTCAGACCCTCCTCTAATTTGGGAGCCCGCCTTTTAGAGAATAAAAGAAAGAGGGATATTAAAATGAGTATGACTAAAACAAAAACTTTTTTTTTCATTATATAGTTTGCCGTTGACAAGTTAACAAGTGAATAAGTAATAAAGTATGCTTCAAGCCTCAAGTCGCAAGCCTCAAACAAAAGCAAGTTAATAAGTTAATAAGAAAATAAGTTGGTAAGTTTCTTCTCGTCTTGCCTTCTCTTGCTTCATTCTCTTATTTACGTATTCTCGTATTCTCTTATTTTCTCTTTTCTCACTTTCCCACTTTCTCACCTGCCTGCCCCGTAGGCTTGTCCTTCGGGGCTCACTTTCCTGCTTATCTGCGGTCATCTGTGATTGGATCTGCGTAAATCTGCGTCTCAGTAGCGGCGATGGGCAGGGGCAAGAACCATCTTTAGGGTATCCAATTCATCCAGGACCTTGCCCGTTCCCAGAACAACCGTAGATAAGGGATCCTCGTCGAGATTAACAGGAAGCCCGGTCTCTTCAGAGAGTAGCCTATCTATTCCCCGGAGCAGGGCTCCTCCGCCTGCCAAGATAATTCCCCTCTCCATGATATCTGCGGATAGTTCTGGTGGGGTGCGCTCCAGGGTGTTCTTCACCGCTTCCACAATGGCCCCTAAGGGTTCTTGTATTGCTTCCCTTATCTTTTGAGAGGTAATGGTCACTGTCTTTGGGAGGCCAGCTATCAGGTCCCTTCCCTTCACCTCCAGGGTGAGCTCCTCCTTTAAGGGGCAGGCGCTTCCTACCCTTATCTTGATCTCCTCTGCAGTATGCTCTCCAATAGCCAGGTTATAGGTCTTCTTAAGATAGGCCATAATGGCCTCATCCATCTCATTCCCGGCCACCCTAATCGAGCAATGACAGACAATCCCTCCCAATGAGATGACTGCTACCTCAGTCGTTCCCCCGCCGATATCTACGATCATATTCCCCGCGGGTTCGGCAACGGGAAGTCCGGCCCCAATAGCGGCGGCCATGGGCTCTTCTATTAAATAAACCTCCCGGGCGCCTGCTGCCTGGGCCGCGTCCCTTACCGCCCTCTTCTCCACCCCTGTTATCCCTAAAGGGACACAGACGATGATCCGGGGTCTCACCAATGCCCTCCTCTTGTGGGCCTTAGTGATGAAGTAGCGCAGCATCTCTTCTGTAATCTCGAAGTCCGCAATCACCCCATCCCTCATGGGCCGAATGGCCACGATATTGGCCGGGGTCCTTCCCAGCATTCTCTTGGCATCGCTTCCCACCGCCACTACCTTGCCCGTATCTTTCAGGATGGCCACCACAGAGGGCTCTCTTAAAATAATTCCCTGGCCCTTGATATAGGCCAGGGTGGTGGCCGTCCCTAAGTCGATGGCCATATCATTGGAGAATAACCCTAAAAACCAATCGAATAACATCTCTTCCTCCCTTTTATCAAACGCAGATTTTCACAGATTGATTACAGATTAGCACAGATCACAGATTCTGGATCCTTGATGCTGGATACTAGATAGCTCGATAGCCCCGCCTGTGGCGGGATCCCGCTTAAGCGGGGCTCGATTGCTTCAAAACTTACTTTTCTACTTTCTACTTGCTCAATGTCAATTGTTACTTGCTATAATATCAGAGGTTTTTGAAATTAGCAAGTTTTTTATTTTCTAAAATTGTCACGGGATTACAGTGATGGCTAAACAGATTACAATGATATTGAAAGCATAACAATCATTATTATTTTTCTTGCAAAAATTTTAAGAAGAAGATATAATAACACGGTGAGCCGTGTTACTTAAGGTTAACCGTTTACCCGCTCCCCCGATTCATCGGGGTCGCTGTTTACCGTTTACCGTCCTTCATTTCATTCAGGATCGCTCAGTCTCGAGTGAAAACGAGAGGCGGTTTTTCACCGTAAACCGTACACCGTAAACCGTAAACCAATTATTGCTGATCACCGATCACTGACTATTCCAACAACTATGGTGAGGAGGCGGACTATGGTAATGCTCAAGGCCATGCGTAAAAAAACCCGAATGATTTTATGGGGTACTATCATCTTAGTTATCCCAACCTTCATCCTGGCTGGAGCCTTAGTGGGATTGAAAGAGAGGAGATTAAACCTGGTTGCCGCCGTGAATGGAAAAGGGATTACAGGAGAGGCCTATTATAAGGAAGTAGAGAGGCTCTATCGGGAGATGAGAGAGGGGATGGGAGACAAATTCAACGAAGAAATAGCAAAGATTTTAAACCTGGAGGAAGCGGCACTAAATATCTTAATCGAAAGAGAACTTCTGCTCCAGGAAGTGAAGAGGAAGAGAATCGGGGTGAGTGATCAAGAATTGAGGGAAGAGATAAGAAGCTACCCGGCCTTTCAGAAAGAGGGAAAGTTTGATAAAGAGACCTACTTTGCCCTCCTGGATTGGTTGGGATATACTCCCCAAAAGTTTGAAGAGGAGATGAGTAAGGAAATCTCTATTACCAAATTGAAGAATCTAATTCTGGATGGGATAGAGATGAGCGAAAAGGAGATCCGGGATGAATATCTAAAAAGGAATGAAGAGATAGAGATTGAATATCTTCTGATAGCGCCTGCTAAAGAGGTGAGGATTGATCAGAAGGAAATAGAGAAGTATTATCAGGAGAATAAAGAAAGTTATCGCGTGCCGGAGAAAATACGGGTAAGACATGTCCTGATTAAGGGAAGGGAGGCTCGTGAGAGAATAAAAGAGATAACGAGGAGGTTGGGGAAGGAAGAGGATTTTGAAAAGTTGGCAAAAGAATTCTCCCAGTGTCCCAGCAAAGAAAAAGGTGGAGATCTGGGCTTCTTTAAGAGGGGGGATATGGTGGAGGAGTTTGAGGGGGTGGCTTTTGGTCTGGAAGAAGGGCAAATATCTCGGCCGGTGAAAAGCAGGTTCGGTTACCACATCATCAAGTTAGAGGAAAAGAAAGAATCTTACATTCCTCCATTGGATGAAGTAAAAGAAAAGATAAAAAGAACTTTAAAGGAAGAAAAGGGATGGAGGATTACTAAAGAAAGAACTCGGGAAGTAACAAAAGAAATAGAAAAAGAGGATTTAAGAGTTTTAGCTAAAAGGCTCTCTGTGGAGATTAAGGAAACTGGTCTTTTTAAACGTGGGGAAAGTAATTTGCCCCAGGAAATTGAAGAGGAGGCCCTTGGTCTCAAAGTGGGTGAAGTGAAGGGCCCTCTAAGGGGAAGGGATGGCTATTACATCATCAGACTGATTAAACGAAAAGGAATGGATAAGGAAAGATTTGCCGAAGAGAAAGAAGCATTCACTAAAGACTTTATTCAAAAGAAGAAAGCACTTGTCTATAGCCAGTGGTACCGGAATTTATATCAAAAGGCAAAGATCAAGATTCACCCCATTAGATAGCAAGCATCTAAGGAGGTGTATTCTCTAAGAGACTAAACAGGAATAAATAATAGAAAAGCCCCCCTTTACGGGGGGCTTTTGTTTTTTATTTTTTTCTTTTATCTCTTCAGAAGAACGAAGCCTGTATAGCAGAGTAGTAATCCCACGATGAGAAAGAAGATTCCAAAGCCGATGCGATGGGTAATGCTCCAATCATCCTGCCATAAAAGCTTCTTTCCTACCTCATCGATCTTCTTCATCGTCCGGGGAGAAAGGATATAAAGAGCACCAACCACTAAGAAGAGGATCCCCAGAATGCGATAGAGACTGACATTCGCCAGGATACCGAGTTTCTCCATTTCAAAACACCTCCTTTACTATATTTTAGTTTGACATACTTTTTCTAAAATGTCAAGTCTTTTTTCGAGATTTCTGAAAAAGTCAGAAATCTCTAATTAGAGGGCTCTGAAGGTTTTTCAGAGACCTCTTTTCTTAGATTTTGGGGCTGATTTGTAGTTTGCCTTTCAGGCCGGAAGAGAGAAGAATTTTCCCTTGAACATCGACAATTATTCCTTCAATATTTTCCAGGAATTCTATCAACTTCATTCCCTTCTCCGGGCCCAAGATAAAGACTCCGGTAGCAAGGATGTCTGTCTGAATAGCACTTGGCCCGATAATGGTGACACTCATACATTCTACGGCAGGGTAACCAGTCTCGGGATTAATGATGTGGTGATATCTCTTACCCTCCTTGATAAAGTATCTTTGATAATCACCAGAGGTGGCAATCGCCTGGTCTTTTAATTTGATTATTGCTAAAACTTCGTCCTCTTTTCTGGGGTGCTGTAGACCAACCCTCCAATTCCTTTTTCCCGTTACCCTGATATCTCCACCAGCATTGATCAGCGCCTCTTTAACTCCCCTTTCTTTTAAAACCATTATGGCACAATCCAGGGCATACCCCTTGGCAACCCCTCCCAGATCTATAGCCATTCCCTCTCTCTTAAACTCAACCGTCTGATTTCTTTCATTCAAGATGATATTTTTGTAATTTACCAGAAGTAACCTCTCCTCTATCTCTCTTACTTCAGGAACTTCTTTTAACTTTCCTTTTTCTCCCCACAAATGGGACAAAGGACGAATGCTCACATCAAAGGCCCCAGAGGTAAGCCTACTATATTCCAGCGCCTCTTTCAAAACCCCAAAAATTTCCTTACTAACTTTAATCGCTTCTTTACTGCCCAACCGATTAATCCGAGAGATTTCGCTTTCTGGATTATGGACATCCATTAATTTCTCAACTCTTCTTATTTCATTGAAGGCCGCAGTAAAATCCTCCTCACTTCCTTGAGGTAGGATAATCTCTACCTCAGTATCCATCAAGAACTCTTTCTTGCTTGGGAATCTTTGACCACACCCACTTATCAAAAGAGCAAGTGTTAAGATAAAAAGTAAACCCCGTTGGAGACTTTGCAAAACATCTTGTTTTGAGATAGACACTACTATAGTCCTCACTAAATCCTGTATCCCTCTATGAAACATCGTTAAGGGAAGGCTCCAACGGGGTAAAAGTTTTTTAATCATTTTTACCTCATCTGTCCAATGTCCGATGTCTCCCTCGGGGATCTCGAGTCCCCTCGGGACGAGAGGCAACGTCCAATGTCGACCTTGGACCTAGGACCTTGGACTTTAGTCAAGCTAACCATCCGACTATGCAACGATGTTAATCTCTTCCCCGCAATAGTCACACCTCTTCCCTTTTAGATGCATCCTGGAGATAGAATATCCATCGCGCACGACCAAGGCCTTCTTGCACTTTGGGCAGTAAGTGGTATTGGCGCTGGGATCCAGGATATTCCCAACATAAACATACTTTAATCTCTTCTGGGCCGTTTCTCTCGCCTTTTCTAAAGTGGTTATTGGAGTGGGAGGAATATTCAATTTGTAATGGGGAAAGTATCTTGAGAAATGCAAGGGGGTATCATTCCCTAACTTATCTGCTATCCAATCGATTAACATTTTAAAGTCCTCATCTGAATCATTCAAGGTAGGGATGACGAGATTGGTGATTTCTAAATGGCAGGACTTCCTCGCCCTCTCTGCCGTCTTTAAGACTGGGGACAAGGTAGCCTTGCAGTATTCCTTATAGAAAGATTCTTTCATGGACTTGACATCGATATTCATGGCATCGATAAATGGAAGGAGTTCTTCAAGGGGCTCAGGGTTAATATAGCCATTGGTAACTAAGACATTGGCCAATCCCTTCTCTTTGGCTAACTTCGCTGTCTCTAATAAGTACTCATACCAGATTAAAGGCTCGGTATAGGTATAGGCAATGCCAAAAGAATCTTTTTTAAGAGCGAGTTCTACTATTTCTCGGGAAGTAATATGTTGGGTAGCGGTCTCTTTTTGAGATATGGTCCAGTTCTGGCAATAGACGCAACCGAGGTTACATCTATTGGGCGCGCAGGAAAGGATGAGAGAGCCGGGACGGAAGTGATACAAGGGCTTCTTCTCTATGGGGTCGACAGCAATGGAGACGCACTCCTCATAGGTTAAGGCGATTAACCTTCCATCTACATTCTCCCTTCCCCGGCAGAATCCCCTCTTTCCTGGAGCAATGAGACACTCCTTAGGACATAAGAGGCACCTTATCTTATCATCTATTCTCTCATAATATAATGCTTCCTTCATCCTCACTCCCTTCGGTCGGAAGTAGTAAGTAGTAAGTAATAAGTAGTAAGTAACAAGTTACAAGTAAAAAGTAAGAAGTAATTTTGCATTTTGCATTGCTAATTTTTCATTTTGCATTTTTCACTGTTTTATCTTTCCCACCTGCCCACTTTCTCACTTTCTCACCTGCCTGCCCCGTAGGCTTGTCCTTCGGGGCTCACTTTATGAGCGCTCCTCCGTAGCCTACCACCTGGCGATAGTCGCCGATGACATCCCCACTGGTCATATACTTTACTAACTCACCCTTTGTAGCACCCAATTCTTTGCTTGCCATAAGCATGATACTCGTAGGAATGACTCCGCACATCGATATCCTGAGTTCCTCTATCTTATTGAAGAGTTCTTCTGGGTCTAATTTTACTATTGCATCCAGGGCTATCTTATCTTTTTTATTGGCCTCTTCTTGCGGCTCATAGTGGGTGAGATCGGAACTGGCTACGATAACTACCTTCTTCTTTCCTTCTTTTATTGGTTTGGCAATTGCCTTTCCAATATCCCGACAGGTCTCTAAATCTAAATGGCTCAAGCAGATGGGAACGAACTTAAAATCCTTTCCTAAGTATTGTAAAAAGGGTAATTGAACCTCTATGGAATGCTCGTAGGAATGGGCCCTCTCATCCTCTTTCAGACTCTTAGAATTAGCTAATATCTTGCAGGCTAAGTCAGAATCAATCTCCACTTCTCCTAAAGGGGTCTGCCATCTTCCCTTGGTCATAATAGCGCAGGGGTGTCCTGCTCCGGTATGATTGGGACCCAGGATGACGAAAGTTTCTGGGAAGATGATCCGGGAATAGACGGCTCCTGCTACCCCTCCAGAGAACATGAATCCCGCATGAGGAGCCAGGGCCCCGATTACCTTTTCTTTCTTCGCCTTCTCACCAATATATTTCTTTACCTGTTCTTTCAAACTCTCCTTCGTTCCATCATAGAACTGCCCGGCAACTACTGCTTTTCTTATCATCTTTGTCTCCTTCTTTCAAAAATGATGACAGTGATTAAAACTACCGATTATGGTGATAAAATCTCCAATGGGATTAGAATCAAAAAATTACCATTCTCTGATCTTAACTTTATTTGGAAAGGTGAAGTACTCTCCACCAAGATGGTGGATGGTCTTCGCCTTCTCTTTTTCTACGAGCCACCTATCGGTGAATGTTCCCTCTTCTGCCCAGGCATAGATGACATCCGCTAAGAAAAGATCATAGTCCTTAGTTACTCCTGATTTAATGAGACGGCATTCTAAGTGACCGATACACTCTTTTATGAGTGGTGCTTTCACCTTCTTCGCTGGAATAGGGGTTAGTTTAAATCTTTTAAATTTATCTATTCTTCTTCCTGAGATGGTTCCACATTGAACGGTCTTCTCCAAAAGTTTCTTGGGAGGGATATTGATAACAAACTCGCCTGTCCTAGTAATACACTCATAGGAGTAGTTATCGCTACCAATTACCAGGGCCACTCTTGGAGGATCATAATCTAACGGCATATTCCAGGCAACGGTCTGGACATTGGGACGACCCTTATAGAATGAAGTAACGAGCACTGTTGGCCCATGATTTAACAATCTACTTGCTTTACTCAAAGGAACTTTTACCTTCACGGAAATACCTCCTTGAGACACAGATCAGCACAGATTATTTACAGATGGTCACAGATCACAGATAATGCCGGTCATTGTCAATCGGTTGCGGTTGCGAGGCTCGTTTCGGCCATCGTCTGTCGTCGTTCGTAACAAGACGTAACCGTATTACGTAAGACGATACGAGTTGCGCAACCCTTCAACGTATGACAAAAAACGGAATTGTTCACTGTTCAATGTTACTTGTTACTTGTTACTTGAATAATATGGGTGGGGCACTTCTCAGCACAGACCCCGCACTCTGTACACTTCTTGTAATCGATATGGGCTAAGTTATCCTTTAGGGTTATTGCTCCCTCTGGACAGACCTTGAGACATATCCCACATCCTATGCAACCTTCCTTGCATATCTTCCTTACTATCGCTCCTTTATCCTTAGAATTACAAAGAACATGAACCTTTTTTTCCTTGGGGACTAAGGCGATTATTCCCTTGGGACAGATGGAGACGCATTTGCCACATCCGGTACATCTCTCTTCGTCTATTTCAATTCTACCATTAACTAAGGTTATGGCACCAAGGGGGCAGACTTCAACACAGTCCCCCAATCCCAGACAGCTGTAGAGACAGGCCTTATTCCCACCGAATAAGAGGGCCGCTGCCCGGCAGTTTTCCAGACCCTGATAATCAAATTGAGTCTGGGATGCTCCTCTATGATAGCACAATATCTTAGCAATCCTTTTTTCCTTACCTGCTACTTCTCCTCCCAAAATGGAAGCAACTTCTCTTGCTACTCCTTCCCCCCCAGAGATGCAACCATTTGCCTGGGCTCTTTCTTCAACGAGTGCCTTAGCAAAACCGCTACATCCCGCAAATCCACAGGCCCCGCAGTTTGCTCCAGGCAGAGCCGCAAGTATAGTCTCTATTTTAGGGTCTATCTTAGAGATGAATTTCTTAGAGGCATAGGCCAGCCCACTTCCGGCCAAGAGACCCAAGCCACCCAACACAATTATAGAAAGAGTTATAGGATTTAACACCAAATACTCTCCAGAATTAGAAGTCAGAGATTAAAACGCTTCGTTATTCGGTTAGGGTTAAGGTTAGGTTATTAGTTTGGTTGTTGGGTTAAGTAGTTGGTCTTTAAACCTAACCATTACCTAACTACCAAACCTACTACCTTACCCTAACCCAACTACCAACAACTTAGAACTTTGGTCTTTTATAACTTTACCAATCCACTGAAACCCATAAAGGCCAGGGATAAAAGCCCAGCCGTGATAAGGGTAATGGCTGCTCCCTGTAGGGCTACTGGAACATCTGCTAACTCTAACCTCTCTCTTATTCCGGCCATGATGAGAAGAGCCAGGGCAAAGCCAATCCCTGCTCCCAGACCAAAGAAAATGGCCTGAATGGCACTATGTCCTTTGATGACGTTCAATAAGGCAAGACCCAGGATGGCACAGTTGGTAGTAATCAAAGGGAGATAGATTCCTAAAGCGCGATATAGTGCAGGGCTAATCTTCTCTAAGACGATCTCAACCAGCTGAACCAAGGAGGCGATGACCAGGATGAAGGTAATGATATGTAGGAATAAGAGGTTCAGGGGAATTAAAACAAGATTATATACGAGGTTGGTCACTAAAGAGGCTAAGGTCATGACGAAGATCACTGCCATGCCCATCCCCAAAGCGGTCTCCACCTTTCGGGAAACGCCCAAGAAGGGACAGATGCCCAAGAACCTCGTTAGGACAAAGTTGTTTACCAAGAGGGCGCTTAAGAAGATTATAAATAGATTAGCCATTCTTGCTCCTTGTTTCAAGCTTCAAGCTACAGGCTTCCAGCTTCAGTTTTAAAGCTTGCGGCTTGTGGCCTGCGGCCTGAGGCAATTAGCTTATTCATCAGTCCCAGTAAAAGACCGAGAACGATGAATGCTCCCGGAGGAAGAAGCATAACCAGAAAAGGAGGATAGCCTTCTCCTAAGAGAGCAAATCCAAAGACGGTTCCACTTCCCAGTATTTCCCTTATACTACCCAGAACGATTAAAGAGATAGTGAAGCCCAACCCCATTCCCAAACCATCGATTAGTGAACGAAGGAGGGGATTCTTTGAGGCATAGGCCTCTGCCCTTCCCAGGATGATGCAGTTAACCACAATCAAGGGTATGAAGAGGCCGAGCACTTTGTGCAATTCGTAGAAGAAGCCGGCCATGAGCATATCGATGATGGTGACGAAGGAGGCGATGATGACAATGAAGGCCGGGATCCTCACCCGAGGAGGAATGAATCTCCGCAGCAGGGAGATAGTGCAGTTTGAACCAACCAGGACTACGGTAGTGGCCAGTCCCATAGCCACCCCATTTAGGGCAGCGGTAGTCACGGCTAAAGTGGGACACATTCCGAGAAGTAGTCTAAAGATTGGGTTCTCGGCAACGAATCCCTTGGTAAATTCTCTTCTAAGATCCATTCTTATTCACCTACAGAGTATATGGTTACTACTATAGGAAAGGTTAATATCGGTTAAAAACGGTTATTAACGGTTAAAATCAGTTAGGTATAAGGAATTGGCAGAAGAAGGAAATCAGTTGTTGGAAAACGGAAATCGGTAGAGAAAACAGAGAACAGAAAACGGAAACAATCACTGATTTCCAATTTCTGATTTCCCTACAGTTTTCCCCGGCCTCGCTCCGCGAAGCGGGGCGGGCAGATTTCGGTCAACTGTTTTCTGATCTCAGTGGTTTAAAGGCAAGTACAGCAACTGCTATTAACTGATGTTAACTGATAATAACTGATATTAACCATCAGTAACCTCAGGCTTTTTCTCACCCAATATCTCTTCCTTGTATTTCAGGAAAACTTTCAGTCCCTTATCTACTGCCTCGGTTACTCCCCGGGAGGAGATGGTGGCCCCAGTAAGAGCTTCGATGTCTCCCTTATTCTTTTTAACTGCTAATTTCCCGTCAACCAATTTAGAATTAGCTAAGGACTTTTCTTTAAATTGATTTTTAAATTCCCCTTTCTCAATATTTGCTCCCAAACCAGGAGTCTCCATATGCTCCAAAATCTCTATTCCAGTAATAGAATTATCCTCAGGATTCACTCCCATCATAATG
>JAHIPW010000028.1 GCA_018903055.1 bacterium | reverse complement strand
GTTTTGAACATTTGGTCATTCGGTAATTGGAATTTGTTTGTGATTTGGAATTTGTGATTTGGAATTTTTAGACTGTCGCTATCTTGCGCGGTTTTTCGCTCTCCTTGAGTTCTATGCAGTCATCGATGGGGCAGGCAGATAGACAGAGGCCACAACCAAAGCACTTCTCCTCATCCACCTCTGGTTTACGCTCCCTTCCCAGTTCAATGGCCTGGTGTCCTCCATCCTGGCAGGCATAATAACAGAGTCCACAGCGCACGCATTTCTTAAGGTCGATATTAGAGGTCACCCGATTCTTCCGGGAAAGGTCATCATGACCTACAATATAGGGTAGGGACTTACCGATGAGGTCGCCTACCTTGGAAATCCCCTTCTCTTCCATATAGAAGGCCAAGCCCTCACAGAGATCCTCGATGATGTCGTAGCCATAGTGCATGACCGCGGTGCAGAATTGGACGGTGGTTGCCCCGCATAGGATGAACTCTAAGGCATCTATCCAGTTGGTCGCCCCGCCGGTTCCAGTAATAGGCAAGCCGACAGTCTTCGAGAGTTCAGAGATGACTTTTAAAGTAATGGGCTTAATAGCCGGGCCGGATAGGCCGCTATAGGTTGTCTTTCCGGCCACATTGGGGTTAGGGATGAGGTTTTCGATGTCGATGCCCATTAAGGAAGGAATGGTATTCGAGGCGCAGATAGCGTCTGCCCCCCCCTTCCTAGCTGCATTGGCTACGGCAACGATGTCCGCTACCATAGGGGTTATCTTGATTACTACTGGTGTTTTCCGGGCAGCATCTTTCACCCATCTGGTCACCATTTCCGTAGCGGGGACAGACTGGGCGAGCATGGCCCCGGGAACCTCTCCCATAGAGCCCTGGGGACAGGAGAAGGAGCACTCTATGATGTCCACCCCAGCGGCCTTCAATCTCTTTACCAGATGTTGCCAATCCTCTTTCTTTGCTCCCATGATGCTGGCAGCAATTACTCTCTCATTTCCAAACTCCTTCTTTAAGGCCTCTATTCTCTTCTCCACAAGATCGATGTGATGCTCACTGATGAGGTCTATATTCCCCATCCCTACGACCTTTTTATTCTCAAAAGATAGACCGCTTATCATAGGATAGACTAATTCCACCTTATTCTTTTCCACTGAGGTGGTCTTTAATACCGCCCCGGCCCAGCCCATCTCCAATCCTCTCTTTAGCATATCCAGGTCATCTGTGGGTGGTGCCGCAGAGAGGATAAAGGGGTTATTAAATTTTACTCCACAGAACTTTACTCCTAAATTAACCGGTATGGTCTTCATCGTTTTCCTCCTCGTTTAAAAATGGTTTACTGTTTACAGCGAACAGTTTACAGTAAAAAAGTAAAAGAGCATCAGATAATCAGATTATCAGATGGAGAGGGTCAGTTATCAGAGGGTTAGATTGAAAAAAATGAATCTGGTACTCTGACCTTCTGAATTCTCATTCTGATGTTCTGATATACTGATATTCTATGACTTCGCTGGTTACTGTTCACTGGTTACTGGTTACCCTATGCTTACTTTTGCGCTTTAGGTAAGCATCAATGGCTTCTGCTGCGGCATTGCCATCTGCCACTGCCTGAACAACGGTGGCTCCCCGATTTACAATATCTCCCGCAGCAAAGACCCCAGGACAAGAAGTTTTAAAAGTCTTTTTCTTTGCTACGATATACCCTGATCCAGCAGTTTCTATTCTCTTGAATCCTTTAACGTTCCCGGTATCGGGCATCTGGCCGATGGCCTCGATTACCGTATCAACCTTGAGACTGAATTCTGTTCCCGGAATGGGAATGGCATTGGAGGGAATGAAGAGACCGGGCTTGCGCCATCTGATGCCTATTCCCTTATATCCCGTTACTCTTCCTTTAGAACCTATAATTCTTAAAGGCATGACCCGGGTATGGATCTCCACCCCCTCTTCCCAGGAGATTCTCCTCTCCTCTGGTGAGGAGGGCATCTCATCATACCCTTCCAGACAGACGAGATCGACTCTCTGCGCACCGAGCCTCAGAGCACAGGAGGCAGCATCCATGGCTACATCACCGCCGCCGATGACTACCACCCTCTTCCCGATCTTAGTCTTCTTCGTCTTACACTTATTTTCGATTACGTCTTTCAAGAATTCTAAAGCGGTATAGACTCCTTTGAGATTTTCACCAGGCAGGCCGATCTTCCTCGCCCCAGGTAGTCCTACACCGATGAATATGGCCTTAAAGTCTTTTTTGAAGAGTTCATCGATATCGGTTATCTTGGTATTACATTTTATATTCACCCCCATCTTCTTTATATAACGAATCTCCTTCTGGGTAGCAGATGGAGGAAGCCGATGAGGAGGTATTCCATAGGTCAAGAGACCCCCCGGTTTAGCCTCAGCCTCAAAGATAGAAACCTCATATCCCTTCTGAGCGAGATTAGCAGCTACGGCTAAGCTCGCTGGGCCAGAGCCGACTATGGCTACTTTAATTCCCTTAGAAGAAACGCCTGGGAGAGGTCTGGGACCTTTCTTAAAGTCAACATCAGCAACGTATCTCTGTAGGGCTGTGATATTGATAGGAATATCGATTTCGGTATTGCTACACTCCTTCTGACAGAGTAACTCCTGGGGACAGACCCTTCCGCAGATACCCGCTAAGACATTTGCCTTTCTAATCTCCCTAATAGCCCCTCGCAGGTTATGGAATCTTATCTTTCTGATGAATTTCTTAATATCTACCCCTGCCGGACACTCCTTGGTACAGGGAGCATCTTCACACATCAGGCAGCGCGAGGCCTCCAGATAGGCCTGATGGGGCTCATAGCATCTGTGAATCTCTCGGAAACTTTTCTTTCTCTCCTCTGGTAGTAAAGTAGTGGCCGTTTTGTTTGACATAATATACCTCCTTAGACACGGATTCTTTTGTTTTGCTTACCGTTCGGGATTAAACACACGGATAATCACGGATAAGATCTTTGACACGGATTTCTTTTTACTGCTTACTGTTCGGAATTAAAAACACGGATAATCACGGATAAAATCTTTGACACGGATTCTTTTGTTTTGCTTACCGTTTGGGATTAAACACACGGATAAGCACAGATTTTATAGGTATCGTCGGTAAAAGTTTATCGTTGTTGATGCTCGTATCGATGCTGGTCATAGAAACTCGATGCTCGATTTCCTTCCACTTCATTGGCATAATCCAGTGTCGAGCTTCCAGATTCAAGCCTCGTTACGAGTCTCTACACCTCTAAACCAGTTTCTATACCTTATTAGTTTTCTAAAGCTCTATTACTTTACGTATTAATCTCTTCTAAAAAGTATATTCCAAAATGTTCTTAGGTCAAACACCTACTTCAATGGGGAATCGATTAATGGTGGTTTTTTGAATAGGTCCTTATTTTCCTTAAATTCCAGTTCCTCTATCAGGATGGAAGGAGCCACACAAGAACCTTGGTAAGTATTGCAAACCTTTTCATCATCGGCCAGGGCAATAATCTTATCCAGAATGGTTAAATCTGAAACAGAGACAGCATCAAAGCCAAAGACCGGGGTCTCCTCACCAGTATTAACATCGATTTTAACAGCACTTGTCGGGATTTCCCTATCGATATCGAACCTTCTAATAATTAAGCCATAAGGTAGATTCTGCTCTTTACAAAGGATGATTAATTTCTCTTTCAGCTGTTCATAACTCATTTTATCTTTTGTTTCAACAAAGAGATTGCTGACACCAGGCTCTACCTTTGCTCGGCTAGTAGGATAGGCGTATCCATTCGATTGTTCAAAACCTTTAATCGGTGTTCGGGTCATGAGATAGTTCTTAAATATCCCATTCTCAATGACGTTTACTTTCCGAGCCTTTACTCCTTCAGCATCATAGAGATAATAATCGCTTACCGGAACGCCATTGTAATACTGGATGGTGGGGTCGGCATAGACTGAAATGCTCCTGTTGGTCATTTTTCTATTCAATCTATTATAAAAGAGAAGCTCGCTATTTTCATAATCCTCTCTATTGCCAAGAATGTTCTTTCCTATTAGTTTTAAGAATAAAAATCCAGAGGCCGGAGCTTCAACCAAAACTGGTCCCAGATATCCATCAATAACTTCTGAATTTAATCTCTTATTAATATCTTCTATCATTTTTTCAATCTCTTCTTTTAATTCCATTTCATCTGGTAAATCATCTCCTTTATGCCCGTAAAAAGTATAAGAAGAGGCAATGGGCATTTCGTCCTGGGAGATGGTGGAGGCGTTTACATCGACCTTGTACCCAATATTATGATCCTTTATTTTCGTTCCTTCGGAATTCAATAAATATCTTATTTCCACCCAGATCTGCAAACTGACCTTCGATTTCTCTATCTCTGGATGGCCCTTAAAGATCAGGGATAATCTTTTTAGTCTCTCCGCCCAGGCTTTCTTATCGATATCAATTTTTTTAGTCTCTTCATAATATTCCACTGGCTTTACCTTGGAAAAATCGGCTATCTCTTCCCTCTTAACCTGCAACTCCTCGGTCTCTTTCTTCCTGGTGAATTGGTTCACGGCATCCTTGAATTGAGAATCGGTTAAAAGCCATAACTTATGCCTCATAATAATCAAATCATCTTCCAGAGGAATACTGATCCTTGTTCGAAGACCCCACTCCCTACGACCTTTTCTCTTCTTCCTAAATATGGAGTTATCGTACTGATAGTCACCGACTTTAACCATGGCATAGCCCTCCCGATAATGTCTGGCGTCATCTTCGGTAAATTTACCAAGAGTGGCCTCCATAAAAATATAATTCCTATCTACTATAGTATAGGCTATAAAATAGGGTTTATCCTTTTCGATCTTCAATTTCTTCATTGACCTATTCAACTCTGTCTCCATAGCCTTGAAAATAATTTGATTGCTTTCGTTTAGTTCAGCAGCCTGAATTATCCCGCTACTAAAAATCACCAAAGCAATTACTAAAACAAAACCCTTAATTAATCTCTCTACCATTTCACTTTCCTATCCACCTCATCGGTGGACCCGCCGAAGAGGCGGGCTCTCCCACTTTTTACTTCTTACTTCTTACTTCTTACTTGTTACTTACTCCTTACTCCTTACTCCTTTCCAGTAGTGGCGAAGGCAGAAGGGGCGGCTTCTCTTTCTTGGTCGGCTCTTTCTGCAGTTCCAAAGAAGAGATAATGACTGAGGGAGAGACAGCAGAGACCGGTAGATATCCAGATTCTGCCCCGCAGTAGCCATTAAATATGTGAGGTTTATCCCCGAAACAGACGATCTTGTCCAGACTGACCAGGGGAGTGCCCCCAAATCTGGCACCCCTCAACATCTCTTTCGAACCATCCAGGTTCAGTTTATAGATTACCAAGGGAATTTGGACAAAGGATTGTATCCAGAACCTTCCAGTAAAGGTAGCGCCGCCGGCAGTAGTAGTAACGATTATTCCATTGGGTTTATTCTGCTTTCTACATTCTTCGATCAATCTTTTCTCCAGCTCTGATTCCTCCACAGTTTGGGAGGCCTCAATAATTAGATTCCCCTGCCTGGGAACCAGGTCCCGATACCAACTATATTCAATCTGTAATCTGCCATGCCCATTGGACTTATTGAATCCCTTCACTGGCATCCGGGACATTAAAAAGGTTTTTAATACCCCGTCCTTAACCAGGGTTACCTTTTCTGATATTACACCTTCTTCATCATAAGGGTAATAGCCGGCTACTGGCTTTCCTTGATAATATTTTATTGCCGGATTATCACAGATGGAGACGAACTCCGGTAATATTCTCTCGCCAATCTTATTCTTAAAGGTCTCGGCCTCCTCCTTTGATTTCTGACGATGGCCCTCTATGCGATGGCCAAATACCTCGTGGAAGAATACCCCAGCCGCATCACCTTTTAAGAGAACCGGTCCGGAATAGGGTTCAATCACCTTTGCCTCTTTCATATCCACCAGTTCCTGACACATCTCTCTTATCTTTGATATAATTATCTCATCTCCCGGGAGGTCTTCTTCTTTCCATCCCTCAAAATCCCTATAATTCCTAATCTCCATCCCATCGTCTGTCATAGTATTAACAGACGTGGATAGCCAGTACCGACAGGTGCCATAACTTATCTTTGTTCCCTCGGAAGTCATGAGGTATCTATTCCTTACCTCTATATTGAGATAGATATTCGCCTCATCTATCCCGGGATATTCCTTAAATATCAGGGAATACTTCCTCAATCTATTTCTCCAATCGTCCTTATTAATAGCCAAGACTTTTAACGCGCCCTGATATTCTCCGGAAACTTCCTTTGAAAAATCTTCTATCTTCTCTTCTTCTACTACCTCGCTCTTTACCTTGGCCAGCTTCGCAGAATATTCATTTACTGCCTGCTTAAAGACCAGATCGGTATGAAGCCATAGGGCATTACGGATGGCCTTCACATCATTCTCCATGGGAAATGGTATATTGCGAATTTCCCTTACATATTCAAACCTGCTGGGATCATAGGATTTCTCTGCGGGATGGACCGTTTGGTCAAAGGTATAGTCCCCTATCCTTACCTCTACATGGTAATATCTATTTCTCGTTTCATCCTCATTCTTGACTACTCCATAATCACCTGAGATACGATATTCTTCCACATCCTCTATAATATACTTCACAAAATAGGGCTTGGGAGAGTCCTTTATCTTTAACTTCTTCATAGAACGCTTCATCTCTTTGTCCATAGCGTTGAAAATAATATCCTGAGTATCTATACTAAATACGGAAAGAGAACTTAAAGTCAAAAGCAGTAGAATCAGACTTAAAGTAATAAATCTTAAAAATTTTTTCATAACTACTTTCCTTTTATCTTTTTAAGATAGTCTATTCCGGTTCTCTTGCT
>JAHIPW010000027.1 GCA_018903055.1 bacterium | reverse complement strand
TATCGATGCTGGTTATAGAGGCTCGAGGCTCGTTGTCCTCTCACTTCTTTAGCACAATCCAGCCTCTAGTATATCGAGCTTCTAGTTTCGTTACGAGTTTCTACACCCCTAAACCAGTTTCTACACCTGTAGCTTACTGAAACCTGTGGCCTGTAGCCTGAAGCCTATTTTTTCTTCTGCCTTGCCTCAAGGGCTCTTATTTCGTCTCTTAACTGGGCTGCCTCTTCATACTTTTCTTTCTTGACTGCTTCCTGAAGCTTTTTCTTTAGCTCCTTAATCTCGTCCTTAGGGGCCTCCGCTTTTGCTGGAACCCTGGAGGGAACCTTTCCCTTATGAATAATGCTTCCATGTATCCTTCTGAGCATGGGCTCTAAACTTTCCTTAAATGTTTCATAACATTGGCCGCAGCCCAGCTGGAATGTTTTCCTGAAATCGTTATAACTTAAGCCACATTGTGAACATTTAGTCTCCTCTACTTCCGGGAGCCCAACCTTCTCTTCAGGGGGGGTAAAGAACTCGGTATGAAAGGAAGGGAAATCAGAGAATATCTTCGAGAAGAGATCAGGAAAAGAGGGAAAGAGAGAATCCATCTCCTTCTTCATCTCACCAGTAACCTCCTCAGCACATTTATCACAGAGATGCATCACTGTGAACTCACCACCCACAATCTTTATTACTGGTACCGTGGCCTCTTCCTTACCACATCTCTCACAGAACATCTTTCCTCCTCATCCTTTAAGGTTAACCGTTTACCCGCTCCCCCGATTTATCGGGGTCGCTGTTTACCGTTTACGGTTTTTTTACCGTAAACCGTACACCGTTTCAGCCAAAGGCTGATCCGCCTATGGCGGAAACTGTAAACCAATTATTACCGATTACCGATCACCGATTACTTGTAGACGGGTGTTCCTTCTCTTTGAGTGAGTCTTCTGAACTCTTCTCTCAGTTTAAGAGTGATCTCCCCTGGCTTTCCATCTCCGATATTCTTGCCATCCACCTTGACCGCTGGGATGACCTCCGCTGCCGTTCCGGTCAGAAAGCACTCATCCGCCCCATACAATTCCTTAACGGTGAAGGGCAACTCATGTGCCTTAATCCCCAAAGTTCCTGCTATCTCTAAAACCGCATCCCTGGTAATCCCACGAAGAGCCCCCATCTCCGTAGGGGGAGTAATCACCTCTTTATCTCTAACAATGAAGATATTATCCGCAGTGGCCTCTGCCACATAACCCTCAACATTGGTCATGATTCCCTCTGCCATACCTGCTCTATTCACCTCAATCCTGGCCAGGATATTATTCAGATAATTTAAGGACTTTATCTCTGGATTCAGAGCCTCCTTAATATTCCTCTTTGTTTTGGTAACTATTACCTCCAATCCATTCTCATAAAACTCCTCGGGATAGAGTTTTATCTTATCAGTGATGATGAAGATAGTTGGCTTAGGACACTTCCTGGGATCTAAGCCCAAGTCCCCTATTCCTCTGGTGACCACCAATCTAATATAGGCGTTCCTTAACTTATTGGCCCTTAAGGTCTTCAAGACCGCCTCTCTCATCCCTTCCCTTGATAAAGGAATCTTTAGGGCGATGGCCAGGGCAGAATTATAGAGTCTATTCAGATGCTGCGCTAATCTGAAGACCTTGCCATTATATGACCTTATTCCCTCAAATACTCCATCTCCATATAAGAGTCCATGGTCATAGACCGAGACCTTCGCTTCTTCCTTGGGAATCAGTTCTCCGTTAAAATAGATTAACATCTCATCCCCCGGGATTAATCTCTTTCTTAAGTCTCTCCGATTCTTCTTCTGCGTAGCGGCTGATCTTCTTCTGAGCAACATCGTCAGGGAGGATGAATTTAAGGCCCACAGAATAATCCTCTTCCTTTCCTACCTTATGGCACCAGACGACCTGGGCGATGGTCTTGACCTTGTCCCCTCCCCCCACTTCTGTGGGGAGGGTAATCTCTAAAGCCGCAATGGTCCCTTCCTTAACAGGATTCTTCCTCCCTATCCTCAGGCCCCCTCCTCCAATATCATGGGTAGAGGCCTCCCAGGTTCCCCCAGAGAAATCCAGGGGAAGCATGTATCTTACTGGAATGGGCTTTATTATTCTGGGGGCCTCTCTCCTGTTCGGTCCTTCATACTTCTTTTCCATAATCATTCCTCCTTGAACGCAGATTGTCGCTGATTCAGTGCGCTGATTGTCGCTGATAATCTGCGGTCATCTGCGTTTTGATCTGCGTTAATCTGTGATTCGGCCATCTACCAAGCGGACCAGGCGCTTGGCCCTTCTGGCCAACTCCTCATTATGGGTAGCCAGGATGAGGGTCTTTCCCTTCTCCTTATTCAATTTCCAGAGAAGGCTATGTATCGCCTCGGCCGTTTTCCTATCCAGGTTTCCTGTTGGTTCATCAGCTATAATTACATCTGGCTCATTCACTAAAGCCCTTGCCAAAGCAACTCTCTGCTGTTCCCCTCCCGATATCTCGCATGGCCTATGATCCAACCTCTTCCCCAGCCCCATCTCCTCCAGTATCTTCCTCGCCCTCTCCCCTATCTCTCGAAGCGAAGCGGAGACCCCGACCCTTCTTCTCCCCGCTCGTCGGGGCAATATCTCTCTCGCCCTCTCCCCTATCTCCGAACTCTCCCTCGGGGACCTCGAGTCCCCTCGGGACGAGAGGCGAACTCCGAACTCCCCGCCGAAGGCGAGGTCTCGCCCCTTTGGGGCGGACGAACTTATTAATCCCGGCATCATCACATTCTCTAAGGCAGTGAACTCACTTAAGAGATGATGGAACTGGAAGAGAAAGCCAATCCTTCTATTTCTTAAAGTAGCAAGCTCTCCATCATTTAGATTATAAACCTCTTCTCTTTCTAAAAAAACCTTTCCCTTCGTTGGTCTATCCAAGGCACCCAGAAGATGTAAAAGAGTGCTCTTTCCCACCCCAGAGGGACCAACAATGGATATAATCTCCCCCTTCTTTACTTTGAGATTCACTCCTTTTAAAACTGGGACAGCCTGACCATCCCGGTAGTAGGTCTTGTATAAACCCTCGGCTACGATAATATCATCCACGCTCTTTGGCCCTCATTTTTCTGTCTTCTCTTTCCCACTTTTCATTTTGCATTTTGCACTTTACATTTTGCATTTTATTCGTACCTGATGGCCTCCACCGGATCCAGTCTCGCTCCCCGCCAGGCAGGATAGATGGTTGCCAAGAGACTTATCCCGATAGTTGCTAAGATAATGAGGAGGATAT
>JAHIPW010000026.1 GCA_018903055.1 bacterium | reverse complement strand
GTCGGATGGCTTAAGGAGGCCCTGAAGCCAGAGGGATTCAATATCGGGATGAACCTGGGAAAGATCGCGGGAGCAGGGATTGAGGACCACTTACATATCCATGTCGTTCCCAGGTGGAGCGGGGACTCCAACTTCATGCCCACCATCGCCCAAGTTAAGGTCATCCCGGAATTGCTCAAGGATACCTACAGGAAGTTACTAAAAATAATGAAGTAACTATTCGATCCTGGATCCTTGATTCTGGATGCTGGTTTTTATATTAGCTTCTCAGATGCCAGATTGTATTTTTAGACCAGGATCGAGGATCGAGCATCTAGGATCAAGGAAAACGGACTTAGAGGAAAAACAAGTAAAATGAGAGCAGTTATTCAAAGGGTAAAAGGGGCAAAGGTTTCTGTGGAAGAAAAGATGGTAGGGAAGATAGGCCGGGGGATGGTCATTCTCTTGGGAATAGGCAAGGATGACCGGAAAGAGGATACTAAGTATTTGGCAGACAAGGTTTCCTCTCTACGGATATTTGAGGATGAGAAGAATAGAATGAATCTTTCTTTGTTGGACATTAAGGGCGAAGCCTTAGTCATCTCCCAATTTACATTATACGGGGATACCAAGAGGGGAAGGAGGCCCAGTTTCATCCAGGCAGCGGAACCAAAGAAGGCAGAAGAACTATATGAGAAGTTTATCAGCCTTTTGAAGGAATATAATCTCAAAGTGGCAAGTGGAGTATTTGGGGCCAAGATGCTCTTGGAGATTCAGAACGACGGCCCAGTCACTCTCATTTTGGATAGCAATAAAAATTAGTGCTTGCCTTTTGGAATAAGTTATTGTAAACTATTAAAGATATGCCTATATTTGAAATCCTAAGCACGAAATCCAAAATCCTAAACAAATTCGAATGACCGAAATCCAAAACAAAAACAATATGATATTAGGATTTAGGATTTTACCGAACGAAGTGTGACTTATGTTTTTAAGGAAAGTTATGATTGGTTCCATGCTTGCCAACTGTTACATCATTGCCGATGAAGAGACGAAAGAGGCAGCCATCATCGACCCCAGCGCAGAAGAAGAGGAGATTCTCAGGATAGTAAAGGATAATGATCTAAAGGTTATATATATCATTAATACCCACGGCCATATGGATCATATCGGAGCAAATGCAAAAATTAAAGAAAGAACCGGAGCAGAGATTTTAATCCACGAGGAGGATAGAAATCTATTGGGTTCTCCAGTAAAGAATTTAGCTATCTTTTGGGGAAAGATGACCAAATCTCCTCCGGCAGATAGATTCTTAAAAGACGGAGAGATAATCCCTTTAGGAAATCTTAAGATTAAGGTCATCCATACCCCGGGTCACACCAGGGGGAGCATCTGCCTCTTGGTAGATGACAGGTTATTTACCGGGGATACTCTCTTGAGAAATAGCATAGGAAGAGCAGATCTTCCTGGAGCTTCGAGCAGGATGCTCATTCAGTCTATAAGAGAGAGGCTCCTTTCTTTAGGGGATGAGATAAAGATTTATCCGGGACATGAGGAAGAGACGACCATCGGCCAGGAGAAAAGGAATAACCCGTTTATCCAGTAAATTCCGAAGTAACCAGTAACCAGCGAGCAGTTAACAGTAAAAAACTGGTGACTGTAAACCGTCAACTGTAAACTCCCGAGTGTCAACGAGGGGAAAATGGAAGAGTTGATCGAAAAGTTCTTGAGCTATCTCTCTGTAGAGAGAGGCCTGGCCCAGAATACCCTCCTTTCCTATGGGAGTGACTTAAGGAAGTATATCGCTTTCTTACGCAAGAGCCACATCCTCACTCTGGGAAAGACAACGAAGCACGAAGTCATGACCTATCTTCTGGAGCTTAAGGATAAGGGTCTTTCTCCCACAACTGTGGCCCGTTCTTTAGTTTCTCTAAAAGTCTTCTACAGATTCTTAGCCCAGGAGGGTTATTTAGCAAGCGATCCTACAATGAACCTGGAATCGCCAAAGGTCTGGTCAAAGCTACCCGAAACCCTCTCTCTAGGGGAGATAGAAGTACTCCTTGAAAAACCGGACTTAGAAGATCCCCTGGGCCTGAGGGATAGAGCGGCCTTAGAACTTCTCTATGCTACTGGAGCGAGGGTCTCGGAACTTATTAATCTAAAGATAGCAGATGCTAATTTAGAGGTGGGGTATCTACGCTGTTTGGGGAAGGGAAAGAAGGAAAGGATCATCCCCCTGGGCTCTCATGCTCAGGAAGCGCTCAAAAATTACCTGGATAAAGGAAGAAAAAGATTAGTGGGGGAGAAGGATGCCAAAGAATTATTCGTCAATCGTTTCGGCAATCTCCTCTCCCGCCAAGGATTCTGGAAGATGCTCAAGAAGTATGCCAAGAGGGTAGATTTTGAGAAGAGGATTACCCCTCACATCTTGAGGCACTCCTTCGCCACCCATCTTTTGGAGAGGGGAGCGGACCTGAGGAGCATTCAGGAGATGCTGGGCCACAGCGATATTTCAACCACCCAGATCTATACCCATGTGGATCGGGAGAGGTTGAAGGAGATACATAGGAAGTATCATCCCCGCGGCTAATAAGAGGTTTACGGTTTACGGTGAACGGTTTACGGTAAACAGTCCCGACAGCTGTCGGGACGGGTAAACGGTAAACTGTTAACCCAATCGATAGAACACCTGTAAGGAGATATGCGTGGATGTTATTGTTGGTCATAGCAATGCAGACTTCGATGTCTTAGCCAGTATGCTCGCTTGTAAGAAGTTATATCCCGAAGCCATCCTTACTTTCAGTGGCTCCTGCGAAAGGAATGTGAGGGAGTTCGTCACCCTCCATAAGCACGTCATTGAAATCACAAGGCTAAGGGATATCGATTTAGATAGAATAACTCGATTCATTATTGTTGATACCAAGATAGCAGGAAGGTTAGGAATATTTGAGAAGTTAATCAAGAAGAAGAAAGTAACGATTCATCTCTATGACCATCATCCTCGGGGACCAAAGGATATAAGAGGAAAGATGGAGGAGATTAAAGAAGTGGGGGCCACGGCAACCATTCTTACTCAGATACTAAAGAGAAGACGAATCCCTCTTACTCATCTGGAGGCCACCATCCTGGCCTTAGGGGTCTATGAGGATACCGGCTCCTTTACCTTCCCCTCCACTACCAGGGAGGACCTGGGGGCCATCTCCTGGCTTTTAGAAAAAGGAGCTAACCTGGCCATGGTCTCGGAATTCATGAATCGGGAACTCTCCGCTTCTCAGGTCGTCCTCCTGAATGAGCTCCTCGTCTCCTGTAAGCCCTATCTTATCAATGGAATAAGGATAGATATTGCTCAGGCAGAGAGCAAAGAATATATTGGGGATGTCGCAGTCTTGGTGCATAAGATAATGGACCTGGAGAATCTGAACGTTATCCTTACTTTAGTGAGGATGGGGGAACGCATTTACCTCATTGCCCGAAGTAGATTAGAGACCGTGGATGTGGGAAATATTACCCGTGAATTTGGGGGAGGGGGCCATCCTCAGGCAGCAAGTGCCACCATAAAGAAGATGTCCCTGGAGAAAGCAAGGAAGAGATTAATTAAGGTCCTAAAAGAAAGGATAAAACCCCTGGTCGGGGCCGGCGATATGATGTCCTCGCCTGTGAAGACCATTTCCCTGGATACTACAGTGGAAGAGGCCAGGAAGATACTCCTGAGATGGAACCATACGGGATTACCTGTTATGGAGAAGAGAAGATTGGTGGGGATCATTACCAGAAGCGATATCGATAAGGCCGTTCACCATGGCCTCGGCCATTCAAGGGTAAAGGGATATATGTCAACCAATCTCATCACTATTGCCCCCGATACTTCCTTTTCGCGCATTCAGTCTCTTATGCTCCAGCACAACATCGGTCGTCTGCCAGTGATAGAGAAGAAGAGAATGGTGGGCATTGTTACCAGAACAGATCTCTTGCGCATCCTACATGAGGATATGGTAAAGAAACCCTATAGCCAGTATGATTTAGTGCCCGATCTAAAGAAGGCTGCCAGGCATAATGTAAAGAACCTCTTGAAGGTTCGCCTCCCCAAAGATATCCGGAATTTGCTTAAGAGAATCGGAAGGATAGGAGATGAGCTGAATATGGGAGCCTATGTTGTGGGAGGCTTTGTAAGGGACCTTTTATTGGGAATTG